>NZ_ALKI01000016.1:0-215427 GCF_000286495.1 Streptococcus sp. AS14 | reverse complement strand
CTCCCGTAGGCGTCTGGGCCGTGTCTCAGTCCCAGTGTGGCCGATCACCCTCTCAGGTCGGCTATGTATCGTCGCCTTGGTGAGCCGTTACCTCACCAACTAGCTAATACAACGCAGGTCCATCTGGTAGTGATGCAATTGCATCTTTTAAACAGCTGTCATGCAACAACTGTTGTTATGCGGTATTAGCTATCGTTTCCAATAGTTATCCCCCGCTACCAGGCAGGTTACCTACGCGTTACTCACCCGTTCGCAACTCATCCAAGAAGAGCAAGCTCCTCTCTTCAGCGTTCTACTTGCATGTATTAGGCACGCCGCCAGCGTTCGTCCTGAGCCAGGATCAAACTCTCATTAAAAAGTTTGAGTTCGCACTCATTACTGTCCACTGACAGATTTATTTTCGTTTTTTTGACAGGTTACATATCTCTATGTCACCCTGCACTTGGTTCGTCTTGTTCAGTTTTCAAAGGGCTTTGTCTTTCGCGACAACTATATTAGTATATCACCTATACCACCCAACTGTCAATACCTTTTTTGAAAAAAATTAAAAAATTATTATTTTTAAATTGGTGAATAGTTTTACATACCTTTGAGGATGGTAAATTGACCTACATTCTTTCTTTTAAAGGCGCAAAAAATGCCCTTTCGGACATTTTTTCTATTTTTGTTCTTGTTTATACTTTTCGAGTTCAGCTTTATTAGCCCAGACGTAGTGTCCTGGACGAATCTCAGACATTTCTGGTTTGTCAACAGAATAATCGTGCTGTTCAGGATCATAGACCTTCAACACTTTTTTACGCTCCAAGATTGGGTCTGGAATTGGAACAGCTGAGAGCAGGGATTGTGTATAAGGGTGGACAGGATGGTTGAACAATTCCTCTGTCTCTGCCACTTCTACAATGACACCTTTGTAAATCACGGCGATACGATCAGAAATAAAACGAACTACCGAAAGGTCATGGGCAATAAACAGGTAGGTCAAGCCAAGCTCTTTTTGAAATTTTTTCAAAAGATTCAAAACCTGAGCCCGAACAGATACGTCCAAGGCAGAAATCGGCTCATCAGCAATAACGAAGTCTGGTTGCATGACCAGAGCACGAGCAATCCCAATCCGCTGACGCTGTCCACCAGAGAATTCGTGAGGATAGCGAGTTAAATGCTCAGCCAACAAACCAACTTCATTGATGATATCTTTGACTTTTCTTTGACGATCTTCTTCGCTATCAAACAAATGGTAATTATAGAGCCCCTCAGATATGATATAGTCAACCGTTGCACGTTCATTCAGGCTAGCTGCTGGGTCTTGGAAAATCATCTGAATCTTGCGAATCAAGTCTGCTTCTTCTGCTTTTGACTTTTTACCATTAATCTTTTTGCCTTCGTAGAAGATATCGCCTGCACTGGTATCATTAAGGCCGATAATAGCTCGACCAATAGTAGTCTTACCAGAGCCTGATTCCCCTACAAGAGAGAAAGTTTCCCCCTTGTTGATGAAGAAATTTGCATTTTTAACTGCCACAAATTTCTTACTTCCTTCACCGAAGGAAATTTCTAAATCTTTAATTTCAACTAATTTTTCAGTCATTTCCTTCCTCCTAAGCTTCTAATTGATTGAAGCCCATTTTTGAACGAATTTTTTCATGCAGGTTTTCGATGATCTCTGGTTTATCAACCTTAGGTGCATCTTCGTGCAGCAGCCAAGTCTTAGCCCAATGAGTATCTGACACATTGAAAGCTGGTGCTTCTTCTTCAAAGTCAATTGACATGGCATAGTCAGAACGCAATGCAAAGGCATCCCCTTTGATTGGTGAATAAAGTGACGGCGGAGTACCAGGAATCGAGTAGAGCGCACCATTCGCATCTGCCAACTGAGGTAAACTGGATAGCAAACTCCATGTATAAGGATGTTTTGGCTCGTAGAAGATTTCTTCAACTGTACCGTATTCTACAATTTCACCGGCATACATGACCGCAACCTTATCTGCAATACTAGCCACAACACCAAGGTCGTGCGTAATAAAGATAGTTGTGAAATGATATTCTTGCTGCAATGATTTGAGCAAGTCAATGATCTGCGCTTGAATCGTTACATCGAGGGCCGTTGTCGGCTCATCACAGATAAGAATATCAGGGCGGCAAGCCAAGGCAATAGCAATTACAATCCGCTGACGCATACCACCTGAGTATTGGAAAGGATATTCTTCGAAACGTTTTTCTGCATCTGGAATCCCGACCTTACTCATGTAGTCAATGGCCATTTTTTTAGCTTCTTTGGCTGATTTTCCTTGGTGCTTGATAATGACCTCTGTAATCTGGCTCCCAATCGTATTAATGGGATCCAAGCTCGTCATCGGATCTTGGAAGATAGTTGCAATTTTTGCACCGCGAATCGGCTCCCAATCCTTATTACTCCGAAGAGTTGTCAAATCTTTGCCGCGGTAGTCAATGGTTCCTTGGGCTACACGGCCATTTTCTTCTAACATACCAGTAAAGGTTTTGGTTAAGACAGACTTACCTGAACCAGATTCACCAACAATAGCCAGTACTTCGCCTTCAATCAAGTCCAGAGAGACTCCGCGAATGGCTGTTAAAACTCGGTCGCGAACATCAAATTCCACGACAATATCGCGAGCAGTCAATATTACATTTTCATTCTTTGTCATATTTACTCCTATCTATGTGTACGTGGATCGCTGGCGTCGGCTAAGTTTTGACCAACTACGAAGAAAGTAAGGGATACCAAAATCAGAGTTGTGAGTGGAATCCAAAAGAGGTAAGCATTTGTCGTCACGTTTTGTGAATAATCTGAAATCAAGCGTCCCAAACTTGGCACTGTTACAGGAAGCCCTAATCCAAAGAAGGACAGAAAGGCTTCGTAAGAGATAAAGCTTGGCAACATTTGTGAAGTGGTGGTCACAATAACAGATACCAACTGCGGCATAATGTTCTTCGTTACAATCTTGAGAGTTGGTGTACCAAGAGTACGAGAGGCAAGGTTGTATTCCAAATCCCGATAGCGCATAATCTGCACACGGATAGTGTAGGCAATACCGACCCAACCAGTAATCGTCATGGCAAAAATAAGATTCCAGAAACCAGCACCGATAGAGTAGGTCAAGACAATGACAATCAAGAGGGCTGGGATATTTGAAATGATATTGTAGATTTCCATCATGACACGGTCAACTGTTTTGGAAATTCCCCAGATGCCGCCAATGATAACTCCGATAGCCAGATTAATAACCGTCGCAATAATCGAAATAAGAATAGAGTTACGGGCACCAAACCAAACACCGTCAAAGAGAGACTTACCATTACTATCTGTTCCAAACCAGTACTGGGCACTTGGCTTGATATAACGCATGCTAAAATCATTTACCTTGCTCACGTCATTAAAGTCGAAGTTTGAAAACATAGGATAAATGAAGCTCATAAGAATAATGGCAATCAGAATCCCCAGCATGGTAATGGTTGATTTCTTTTTCAGAAATTGACGCATGACTGATTTCCAGTAAGAGTAGGCTGGAGCATCAATCGTTTCAGAGGCAAAATCGTCACGTTTGACAAATTGGAATTTGCTTTTATCAATTGTAGCCATTATTTACCTCCTTTTGATGTTAACTTGATACGTGGGTCCAGTACAGTCATCAGAATGTCACCCAGCAAGAGAGCAAAGATAGACAGACATGTGAAGATGAATACAAGACCAACAACCATAGAGTTATTGGATGCCTTGACGGAATCAATCAGCATCTTACCCATACCAGGGAAAGCAAAGACTGTTTCTGTCAAGGTCGCACCTGCAATAACACCAACGATAGAAGCTGGGATACTAGATACCAGCGGCACCATAGCGTTTTTAAAGATGTGCTTGTTAGAAATTTCTTTTTCAGAGAGTCCCTTTGCACGCGCAAAGCGGACAAAGTCCTGAGACTGCAGGTCAATCATATACCGGCGAATCCAAACTGCTGTCCAAGGAGCACTCAAAAGCCCTAAAATGACAGCTGGCAGAACATAAGAACGCCAATCTCCCGCACCCAAGATTGGGAAGGAATCTGGAAGACCAACAGCAGACCCCGCCAAACGGACAATGTAAACCAAGGCAATGGTTGGCAGTGACATCATAAAGGTCAAGCCCGCTGTAGAAATGCTATCAAACCATGTATTCTTGAGTCGAGCCATGTAGGAACCGAGTGGAATAGCAATCAGATAAGACAGAGCCACACCAATCAAACCGATAATGGCTGAGCTGGTAATCATGGATGGATTTTGATAGTTGCTTTGAGTCGCTGTATAGGCATCTCCCTTACCAAACTTAGCAATGTCCTGTGAATCGGCTTTGCTTGGCGTCTTGTAAGTACGAGAATAAATATTAACAGACGATGTCTTTTTACCTGTTGGGAATTGAACTTCGGAAGACTTAGTTTGTCCTTGCCCTTGTGTAATAACCTGCAGAACAGGGATATTGGCATAGGTTGGATAAGAATTACCTAAATTAAAGGTAATAAAGTTCTGGTGGACAAATGGAAACTGACCATTAAAGTAAAGCAAATATTTATGCTTAGTACCAGAACCCACAAGAGACCAGCCAACAGAAGGATCATTTTCAAACCGGATATAACGCTCTAGGTTTGGATTCTCCTCATCTTGGATAACATTTGGATGGTCAATTTGAATCAAATTAGCATAGAACTCAAAGACACGTTCATAAACAGGTACTTCACGTACAGCATAGAATTCTCCGCTCAGTGGGAATTTCTGCAATTTCCAGCCATTACCGAGTTTATCAATATACTTCTGATAAATCTTCTCGTTTGCTTCAGTAGCTTCTGTGGTAACAGAAGAATCTTCCTTACTGGCTTTCTCCTGCAGCTCCTTGGTATCATAATAGTCAATGTAACCCATCCGCTCAAAGATGGTGTTTTCATAGTTAGTCTTTTTATCTTTATTGGTCGCTATCTTATTATAGTTAGGATCCTGCTTGAAAATCAACCTTCTTGGCACCATAGTATAGATAATGGCATAAGTCAGGGTCGTCACCAAGAAAATCGACACAATTGAGCGTAAGATACGCATAAAAATATATTTTTTCATTTATCGTTTCCTTTAAATTCCAAAAGAACTTTCTCCTCTATTAGAGAAAGTTCTCTTAGCAAGCTTATTTCACGTGGTCTGCTAATTCTTCTTGAGCTTTTTTATTAGATTCAGCACGTTCTTTATTCCATTTTTCCTGAGCGCTATTATAATCTTTTGTCGTTACAGGCTCATCCTGCAATTTCATGTATTTATAACTTGCTGCTTCACGCGCCTTAGCACCAGACCAAGCAAACGGTGCTGAGAAAGGCACTACCTTAGTCAAGGTTGGACGACCTGTTCTAGAAGTTACCGGAATCAACAAAGCACTATCAGTCAGCCAAGCCTGAGCAGCCGCATATTTTTCATAACGCTTGTTCAAATCTTGCTTTTCTGCACCAGCTTCGTCAACCAGCTTGGTATATTCATCCAAACCAACTTGTTTCGCTGCGGCATTATCTGTGCCATCAAATCCTAAGAAGGTCTTGGTGTTTTCACCACCAGGTTTGATAACATCAAGATAGGTAGATGGATCTTGATAGTCCGGAGACCAGCCGACATTATCTGAAATATCCCAGTCCTCTTCAGCAGCAGAAGGAGCAAACAAGGTAATGTTAGTCACTTCATCCTTAGACAATTGGTGAACATCAATCACAACATTATCTGTTCCCAAAGTCTTCTCAATGGATTGCTTGAGGGATTGAACGCGCTGTACTTTAGAAGTAGCTGTTTGATCAACCGGAATGTCCAGATGAATTGGGAATTCCACTCCATCAGCTTTCAAAGCTTCTTTTGCTTTAGCGAATTCAGCCTTTGCTTTGTTCTCGTTATAGAGACCATCTTGACCATCTGAGAAGTCAACGTCTTTCCATTCGTCGCCATAAGTTACTACTTTTTCCTTAACTAAGTCACCGAAGGACTTGTCACCAGCCTGCACAAATGTAGGTGGGATGTAAAGGTTACGAAGAAGTTTGTCTGCTCCGTCCTTACCATTAATCTGAGATGCATAGGACTCACGATTGAAGGCAAAGGTCAAAGCCTGACGGAAGTCCTTGTTAAGCAAGGCTTTCTTAGTTGAAGTCTTTTGAGCTTCTGATGTCTTAGCAGTATGGTTGTAAGACTGACGATCAATGTTTGTGCCTACCAAGAAAGTTGAAGCATCTTGAGGTGTATAGACGATATTATCTTTAAAGTCTTTTTCAACCTTTTCATAAGTCGCACTAGTTGGGAAAAGTCTGGCTGTTGTCAATGCGCCTTGGCTGAACTGCTCAGCTAGTTTCCCTTGATCTTGTCCATCATAGAAAGAGAGTTTAACTGCATCTACGTGAACATTTTCTTTGTCCCAATAATTAGGATTCTTCTCAAATTGAATTTCAGATTTTGAAGTCAATGATTTAAGCAAGAAAGGTCCGTTATAAAGCAAGCTTGTTGGATCAGTTGCTTGAGCGAACTTATCGCCTTGGTTTTCCAAAAAGTCTTTGTTTACTGGGTAGAGAATCCCCATTGTAGTCTTAGAGTTCCAGAAGCTTTCTGGCTCATTAAGAGTATACTCAACGGTATGATCATCGACCGCTTTGATCCCTACTTCTGAGAAATCAATCTTCCCAGAAATATAGTCCTTAAGCCCTTTGACAGAATCCTGAACCAAGTACAGTGTTTCAGATTTATTGTCTGCTGCATACTTAAGACCTGTAACAAAGTCTTCTGCTGTGACATCTGCGTATTCTTCACCTTCGGAAGTATACCACTTAGCATTTTTGCGAAGTTTGTAAGTGTAAGTTTTCCCATCTGGGGATACAGTCCATTCCTCTGCCATTGAAGGAACCAAGTTTCCATATTGGTCGTTTTCTAAAAGACCGTCAATGACATTGGCTGTCAAGTCTGTTGTAGCAGCCTTACTTGAAGTGAGATAGTTCAAGTTTTCAGGATCTGTCTCGTAGATATAATTAAAGGTGTTAGAAGAGTCTGAGCTGCCTGACTTTGTGTTTGGCTTAGAGCCTGAGCAAGCTGCAAGAAAGCCAGCTGCAAGAAGAGTAACTCCTGCTAGCGCAAGGACTTTACTTTGTTTCATATGGGTTTCTCCATCTTTTAGATTTTTAGATTTAATTAAGATTATAGCATAGATAGTACTAAAAGTAAAATAAATTTTCAGAATATTAAGTTAGCTCACTGGCACCCTCAGATGTTTATGTAATTAGGTTTCCCGCATGTCTGTCATCTAGGATTAGACAACTTTAGTCTCGCCTATTCCGCCTCTAAAATCATCAAAAATCCCACTGTTGCTACAATGGGATTTTCTTGCTTTATTTGATATGTTCTGCGAGTTCTTTTTGAGCTTTTTTATTGGATTCTTCCTTTTCTTTTGCCCATTTTTCACGCGCTTTTTCATATTCTTTAGTCGTTATTGGTTTATCTTGGATTTCAACATATTTAAAGCTGTATTCACCCTTGTTTCCAGTCCAAGCAAATGGTCCTGAGAATGGAACAACCTTACGGACACTTGGTGTTGCACCAGATGACCATGCCGGCATCAACAGGGCACTGTCTGTCAGCCAAGCCTGAGCTGCTGCATATTTTTCGTAACGTTTGTTAATGTCCTCGTTTTCTGAAGCAGCGTCTTCCAAGAGTTTATCATACTCTTCAAAGCCAGCCTCTTTAGCTGCTGCATTATCCGTACCAGGATCAAATCCAAAGTAGCTGTCAACATTTTCACCTGTCTTAGAACCAGTGATTTCCAAATAAGAAGATGGATCGTTATAATCTGGGCTCCAACCGAGATTATTATTCAAATCCCAGTCTTCTTGGGATGCAGAGGTCGCAAAGTAGGTGATATTATTCAACTCATCATCTGTCATCTGCTGAATATCAATTACTACATTGTCAGAGCCAAGGTTGGCTTCAATAGACTGCTTCAATGACTGAACACTCTTAACACCATTGGTATCTGCTGAGCTGACCGGGATATCCAGATGAATTGGGAATTCCACTCCTTCTGCCTGCAGCGCTTCTTTAGCTTTGGCAAATTCTGCCTTGGCTTTTTCTGGATTATAAAAGCCATCCTGAGCGTCGTCTAATTTGACTCCCTTCCACTCATCACCGTAACTAGCTAGATTTTCTTCTACAATGCTGCCGAACTCTTTACCATTAGCTTGAACAAAGGTTGGCGGAACAAAGGTATTACGAAGTTGCTTGTCTGCTGCTTCTTCGCCATTGGTTTGGGCAGAATAGGCAGTACGGTCAAAGGCAAAAAGCAGAGCCTGACGGAAATCTTTATTGAGCAGTGCTTTCTTAGTGGACGATTTCTGTGCATCCGTTGTCTTAGAAGTATGCTCGTAAGACTGACGGTCGATATTAGTTGTAACAAAGAAGGTTCCTGAACCTTGAGGAGTGTAGACGATATTGTCACCATACTGTTTCTTCACACTGGCAAAGTTGGAGCTATTTGGGAAAAGACGAGCAATGGTGTAATTGCCGTCAGAGAAGCCACGCACTAGAGATTCTGTATCTTGACCATCATAGTAAGAGAACTTGACAGTGTCAATTTTTACCTTTTCCTTATCCCAATAGTTTGGATTTTTCTCTAAGCTAATTTGAGATTTCGAAGTGATGGATTTCAAGATAAACGGACCGTTATAGAGGACACTGGTCGGATCCGTTCCCTGAGCAAATTTGTCACCTTTTGATTTCAGAAATTCTTCATTGATCGGGAAAAGAATCCCCATGGTTGTCTTAGAATTCCAGAAACTTTCTGGCTGATTGAGAGTGTATTGAACAGTAGAATCATCCACCGCCTTGACACCCACTTGGGAGAAGTCAGTTATTTTACCATTGACATAGTCGTCCAAGCCTTTAATGGATTTTTGAACGATATAAAGACCATCAGACTTGCTGTCAGCGGCATGCTTCAGACTGGTTACAAAGTCCTTAGCAGTCACATCTGCATACTCTTCACCATCAGAAGTATACCATTTCACTCCCTCACGAAGCTTATAAGTATAGGTCAGACCATCTTTTGAAACGGTCCAATCTTCTGCCAAAGAAGGCACTAAGTTACCATACTTATCGCTTTCCAGCAAACCATCCACTACATTAGCCATAATCTCATTGGTTGCTCGTTTATTGGACACAGTGTAATCCAGCGTATCTGGATCTGCGGTATAAACATAGCTATAGTTTTTCCCAGATGAATTGGAGCCACCAAACGAACAGGCAGCCAGAATTCCTGCAGAGAGAATGACAAGCCCAGCAGCTGCAGCTAACTTAGATGTTTTCATAAACTTCCTCCAGTTTTCATTAAGATTACTTTCATTATAGCATTTCTGCGACAGGATGTAAACGCTTCAATGTAATGGAGGCCGATATAAAAAAGAGAGAACAAAAATGTTCTCTCAACTAAACAACTTGATTCAAGACAGCTAATAAAGTGTCAAACTTTTGCTGTTCAGAATCTTATTTGATATGTTTTTCTAGCTCTTCTTGGGCTTTTTTATTGGATGCTTCCTTTTCTTTTTCCCATTTCTTAAGAGCTGCTTCATAGTCTTTGGCTGTCACAATATCATTTTGGAGCTCCATGTTCTTAAAGACATAGGCATCTCCTTTAATTCCGACATAAGAGTAAGACTTGGTAAATGGCACAACCTTCTGAACGACTGGTGAACCACCACCAGAAACACTAGGAATAACAATGGAGCTATCCGTCAACCAAGCCTGAGCTGCTGCGTACTTGGTGTAACGAGCATCTGTATCTTGTTTTTCTTGATCAGCTTCATCCAGCAGAGCCTTGTATTCATTCAAGCCAACCTTATTTGCCACATCAGCATTTTTCCCTTTTTCTATACCAATATTATCTGCAGCATCACCTGTTTCAGGGTTAAAGATATTCAGATAAGTTGATGGATCTTGGTAGTCTGCTGACCAGCCAGACATGTTGAGATCGTAGTCTTTCTGAGCTGCTGTTTCTGCAAAGTAGGCTGAGTTATCAAAGTCGTCCGTAGACATTTGCTGAACATCGATGACAACATTTTCTTGGCCAAGCGCTGATTCGACAGACTGTTTGAAGGAATTCGTCCGTTGTACCATAACCTTATCAGACTGATCGACAGGGACGTCAATATGGATTGGGAATTCTACACCTTCAGCTTGCAAGGTTTCTTTTGCCTTGGCAAATTCCGCCTTGGCTTTATCAGCATTGTAGATGCTGTCTTGGGCATCTGTCAGTTTGACACCGCTCCACTCATCACCGTATGTAGGAAGTTTGCTCTCTACTACATCTGAAAAGTCTTTGCCATCAACCTGCACGAAGCTAGGAGGAACAAGTAAGCTACGGATGAGTTTAGTCGCCCCATCTTTACCATTCATCTGAGCTCCAAAAGATGTCCGGTCAAAGGCAAAGTTGATTGCCTGACGGAAGTCTTTATTTTGAATAGCAGCTGTAGTTGATGCCTTTTGAGCATCTGATGTCTTAGACGAATGATTATAAGTCTTACGATTCAGATTGAAAGCAAAATAGAAACTAGTTGAATTCTGTGGTGTGTAAATAATATTGTCTTTGTACTGCTTTTCTACAGAAGCATAGTTAGAGCTCGTAGGGTAAAGCCGTGCTTGAGAATAAGCCCCGTCTGAGAAGTTGCGGATCAAGGATTCCTGATCCGAACCATCAAAATAAGTCAGTTTTATATTTTCAACCTTGACATTGTCCTTATCCCAATAGTTCTGGTTTTTAGCATATTCAATGACAGACTTAGAAGTGAATGCTTTCAGAACATAAGGTCCGTTATAAAGAATGGAAGAAGGTTTTACGGTACCAAAATCTTTGCCTTGTGACTTCAAGAAATCCTCATTGATGGGGAACAGAATCCCCATGGTCGTCTTAGAGTTCCAGTAGCTTTCTGGCTGGTTGAGCGTGTATTCGACCGTGTGGTCATCAACTGCTTTTACTCCAACTGTTGAGAAGTCTTTAGACTCTCCTTTGACATAGGCATCCAAGCCTTTGATAGAGCTTTGGACGATAGGAAGAGCTTCAGAATTTTCATCTGCCGCGTGCTTCAAACCTGCTACAAAGTCTTGTGCTTTAACCTCTGCATATTCTTCACCATCTGATGTGTACCACTTAGCATCTTTACGAAGCTTATAGGTATAGGTCAAACCATCCTTTGAAACAGTCCAGTCTTCCGCAATAGATGGAACCAAATTGCCATATTTATCATTTTCTAAAAGGCCGTCCACCAAGTTTGTAATAACATCGGACGTAGTAGCCCGATTTGAATTGACATAGTCCAAAGTATCAGGGTCACTCAAATAGACATAAGAATAGGTATTGCTGGCACTAGAGTTTCCACAAGCAGCTAAAATCAGTGTTGACACGACTGTCAGTCCAGTAATGGCCAACCATTTAGATTTTTTCATGAGCATTCTCCTTCTCAATTCAGTATATTGTATTATTATACAATATTTTTCTAAAAAAGTAAACGCTTTATGTAAAAAAGTAATAATTTTCTATTTTTCAGCCTTATAAACTGTGTTATTTCAAATATTTTTTAATTATTGTCATATTTTTCTATGCTAAACTTTATAAAAATGCGTTTAAAGTCAATATCAGCGCCTTTTTACATCTATTCTGTAATATTTTTATTATCCTTCATTTGTGAAAGAAAAGAGCTTTTTATGATACAATGGTTATATCTTGTTTTAGGGGAAAGAAATGAAACGATTATTCCTATGTTTACTAGTTTTGGTCGGAATGACCGCCAGCAAGGTTGCAGCAGATGATTTCAACATTGCCGCTAAGAGCGCAATAGCTGTGGACGCTACTTCTGGAAAGATTCTCTACGAAAAAGATGCTAATACTCCAATCGAAGTCGGCTCCATCACCAATCTTTTGACCGTCTATCTGGTCTATGAAGCCATTGACAGAGGAGACCTGACTGCCGATACCTATGTTGATATCTCAGACTACGCCTACAATCTAATATCTAATCCAAATATCAGCAATGTCCCTTTGGAAGCCAAACGTTACAAAGTCAAGGACTTGATTGCCGCTTCCTTGATGTCCAGCTCCAACAGTGCCACGATTGCCTTGGCTGAGAAGGTTGGAGGCAGCGAAGAAAATTTCGTCCAGATGATGAAGGCTAAGCTTAAAGAATGGGGTATCAAAGATGCTACTATTGTGAACTCCACAGGGCTGAATACTCTTCTTCTAGAATACGCAACTGAAGAAACAGAGTATAGCGCCTCAGCTAGCACAGCTAAAAAAAGCAAGGATACTGAAAACAAATTCAGTGCCTACGACTTGGCTGTTATCAGCCGGCATCTGATTATGGACTTCCCTCAAGTGACAGAGATCACTTCCAAGTCCACAGCTAAAATCGCAGGGACGAGTCTTGAAAATTATAACTTCATGCTGGAAAACCAATCCAACTTCCGCTCAGGTGTAGACGGACTCAAAGCCGGCAGTTCGGATAAGGGTGGCTCTTCCTTTGTTGCGACAACTACTGAAAATGGCATCCGCATGATTACAGTTGTGCTGGACGTTGAGCAAACTGACGGCGACCCCTACGCACGCTTTGTAGCCACAGCGTCTTTAATGAACTATGTTTCGCAAAACTTCACCCAGACGACTATTGTGGCTGAGGGGGAGGCCTACAATAAAAGCCATTCAACAGTTATTGACGGCAAGCAAAAGACCGTTCCAGCCGTCGCCAGCAAGGATTTCACCATCATTGAGCGCATTGCCAATCAGGCTGAGCACAAGGTAGAATTTTCAACCAACGAAAAAGGCTTCCAAGCTCCGCTGAAAAAAAATACTGAACTTGGTACCCTGACCTATACCGACCCTGAACCGATCGGCCAAGGCTATCTGGAAAACAAAGCACCTTCTGTCACAATGGTGGCAGGCCAAGAGGTGGAAAAAAGTATTTTCTTCAAGGTCTGGTGGAATGACTTCGTCCGCTATGTCAACGAGAAACTATAAAAAACAGCCGCGAATCAAATGATTCGTGGCTGTTTTGTATGTTTTCTAAATGTTGGACTAGAACTAGCAAACTTCTTCTAATATTAACTCGCAATGCGGTTCTTCAAGCAGTGATTCAAAATTTTGCTTAGACGAAGCTTTACCCAACTGATCCTTCCATTTCATAACTGATCAAGCGGTTAAGCTCAACAGCATACTCCATAGGCAGTTCTTTGGTGAAAGGCTCAACAAAGCCCATGACAATCATTTCGGTGGCTTCAGACTCGGACAAGCCACGGCTCATGAGATAGTAGAGTTGTTCTTCTGAAATCTTAGAAACCTTGGCCTCATGCTCCAGAGCCACCTGAGAGTTATGAATTTCATTAAAAGGAATGGTATCTGATGCTGAAATATCATCCATGATAATCGTATCACACTCAATATGGCTGACAGATTTCTGTGAATTCTTTCCAAAGGTCACTTGACCGCGGTAATCCACCTTACCTCCACCCTTAGCAATAGACTTAGACACGATAGATGAGCTGGTATGCGGAGCATTATGAATCATCTTAGCCCCTGTATCTTGGTGCTGATTGGTATTGGCAAAGGCAATAGACAACATTGTTCCGCGCGCTCCAGGTCCATCCAGATAAACAGACGGATACTTCATAGTTGTTTTTGCACCAAGGTTCCCGTCAATCCACTCAACCGTCGCATCTTTCATAGCTCGCGCCCGCTTGGTCACGAGGTTGTAGACATTATCGGACCAGTTTTGAATAGTGGTGTAGCGCATATAGGCCCCATCGAGGGCAAAAATTTCAACAATCGCGGCATGTAGACTATTACTAGAGTACGTCGGAGCAGTACATCCCTCAACATAATGGACGCTAGCACCCTCATCAACGATAATCAAAGTCCGCTCAAACTGACCAGAATTTTCATTGTTAATCCGGAAATAAGTCTGCAAAGGAACATCTACCTTGACACCTTTTGGCACATAGATAAAGGTACCACCTGACCAGACGGCGGAGTTGAGAGCTGCTAGCTTGTTATCTGTCGGAGGAACCAGCTTAGCAAAATACTGCTTGAAGAGCTCTGGATATTCCTTAAGAGCTGAGTCGGTATCCGTAAAGACGATTCCTAGCTTTTGGAACTCTTCCTTCATATTGTGGTAGACCACTTCTGATTCATACTGGGCCGCCGCACCAGCGAGATAGGCTCTCTCCGCTTCTGGGATTCCAATTTTCTCAAAGGTTTCCTTAATCTTCTCAGGTACTTCATCCCAGCTTCTAGCAGGTTTATCAGAGGCCTTTTGGTAATAAATCAAGTCGTCGAAATTAATTTCTGACAAATCCGGCCCCCAAGTCTGCATTGGCATCTTCTTGAAAGCCTCGTAGGATTTGAGGCGGAAATCCAGCATCCATTCTGGTTCATCCTTGGCTGCAGAAAGCTCACGAATGACCGCTTCATTCAGCCCTTTCCCTGTCGAGAGGACAGGTTCAACATCGTCATGGAAACCAAACTTGTACTCTCCGAGATCAATCGGTTTTGGTTCTACTCTTTCTTCTGACATAATTTCCTTTCACATTCTTACTTTTTATCTTCTTCAATTGCTCGCTTGAGGGCATTCCAACCCAAGGTCGCACACTTAATCCGCTGCGGGAATTTGGCAACGCCTGCTAAAAAGGCTCCATCTCCCAATTCTTTCTGGCGACTGTCTTCCTGGCCCTGAACCATCTGTGAGAAAACTTCCGCTAACTCCAGTGCCTGCTCTTTTGTCTTGCCCAGAACCGCATCCGTCATCATGCTGGCCGAAGCCGTTGAAATGGTACAGCCGGAATTCACAAAGGCAATATCCTCAATCTGACTTTCGGCATTAAACTTCACTGACAGGCTGATAACATCGCCACAGGTTGGATTATTGAGGACTACCTGCTCCACATCTTCCAGCTTGCCATGATGATGGGGGTGAGCCGAGTGATCCGTCACAACCGCCTTGTAAAGACTGTCTAACTTAGAAAGTGCCATTGAAAAACTCCTTTGTCTTTTCTAAAGCATCTACCAGCTTGTCGCAATCCGCATAGGTATTGTAGATATAAAAGCTAGCCCGCACAGTCGCTGGCACCTGCAGATAGGTGAGCAAAGGCTGGGCACAATGGTGCCCCGCCCGAACAGCCACTCCTTCGTAGTCCAGAGCCGTTGCGACATCATGCGGATGGAGACCGCCCAGGTTAAAGGCAATCACACCTGATCGCTGGACCAAATCCTGAGAGCCATAAATGGTCAAACCTTCCACTGCCTGCAGCTTAGGAAATACGTAGGCAATCAGGTCCTGCTCATGCTGGGCAATGGCATCCATACCCAAGTCTTCCAAATAATCAATAGCCGCCGCAAGACCGATTGCTCCTGCCATATTTGGAGTGCCGGCCTCAAACTTCCAAGGAAGCTCCTTCCATGTTGCTTCTTGCTCATAGACGAAATCAATCATTTCGCCGCCGAACTCAACTGGCGACATCTGCTCTAGCAGCTCTTCCTTGCCATAGAGAACCCCGATACCAGTCGGCCCAGCCATCTTATGTCCCGAAAAGGCGAAAAAGTCCGCATCCAAATCCTGCACATCAATCTTCATGTGCGGAATGGATTGAGCCCCATCTACCACCAAAAGCGCTCCTTGCTGATGAACCAGCTGGGCAATCTCTTTGATGGGATTGATGACACCGAGGACATTGGAAGCATGAGCCAGAGAGACAAACTTTGTCCGCTCATTGAGCTTGGCACGGAAATCTTCCATATCCAGAACACCGTCCTTGAGATAGACATAGACCAACTTGGCTCCAGTCTTCCTACAAGCTTCCTGCCAGGGAATGACATTGGAATGGTGCTCCATAATCGAAATCAGCACTTCATCTCCAGGCTGCAGCCTTTCAGCCGCAAACTGAGCCACCCAGTTAAGGCCCGTCGTGGTTCCTCGCGTAAAGAGGACTTCTCTGCTAGAAGCCGCATTGATAAAAGAACGAACTCTTTCCCTGGCTGCTTCATAGGTCGCTGTCGCCCGCTCGGCTAGCGTATGCACACCGCGGTGGACATTGGCATTGTCTCTAAGATAGTAGTTTTCGATAGCTGCCAGCACCTGCTTGGGTTTCTGGGTTGTCGCCGCATTGTCCAAATAAACCAAAGGCTCATCATTGACAATTTGGTCCAAAATGGGAAAATCTTGCTTGATTGCTTCTGCGTTAAATCCAGACATGAAGACTCCTATCTACTTTTACGGGACAAGGCCCAGCTTTTTATCTTTTTGCGAGAATAATATCGATATTTTCAATCATTTCATCACGGACTTCTTTAACAGGGATTTCTACAATCACTGAGCCTAAGAAGCCACGAACGACCAAGCGCTCTGCTGTCGCCTTATCAAGACCCCGACTCATGAGGTAATACATATCCTCTGGATCCACCTGGCCGATAGAAGCCGCGTGACCAGCTGTCACATCGTTTTCATCAATCAAGAGGATGGGGTTAGCATCTGAGCGCGCTTGGTCAGATAGCATGAGAACACGGCTTTCCTGCTGGGCGTCTGCTCCCTTAGCCCCTTTGATAATATGACCGATACCATTGAAGGTCAGGGTTCCTTTTTCTAAGATAACCCCGTGCTGCAGGATATTTCCGATAGAGTTGCAGCCATAGTTAGTTACGCGGGTGTCAATTCCCTGAACCTGCTTACCGCTTGAAAGAGCCACCACTTTCATATCCGCATGGCTACCCTTACCATAGAGATCGCTGTCAAAGTCAGCCACGACATTGCCTTCGTTCATAACACCGATAGCCCAGTCAATCATAGCATCATTGTCCAGCTTGCCACGACGGCTGATATAAGCCGTGACATTTTCGCCCAAGCGGTCAATAGCTGAAAACTTAATCTGAGCTCCAGCCTGAGCAATAACTTCGACGGTGATATTGGCTGTTACTGGAACAGAGCCCTCGCCGTAAGTTTCTAAGCGTTCCAAGTAGTTAACCTTGGAATGCTTGCCTGCGATAATCAAAATATGCTTGTTAAAAGGAACATCGCTTTCGCTGTCCTGATAAAAAATTCCTTCAATCGGCTGGTCAATCTCAACATTGTCCGGCACATAAAGAACTGCACCGCTGTTGAAATAGGCAGTGTGATAAGCCGCCAATTTGTCCTCATCATACTTGACCGCGGACATAAAATGCTTTTCTACCAGCTCTGGAATTTCTTCCAAAGCAGAGTGGAAATCAGTAAAAATCACACCTTGCGCTGCCAAGTCAGCTGGCAATTGCTCCAGAACAGTCTGAGTTCCCACCTGAACAAGCTTGAGATTGTCTTCTAGGGCTGTAAAGTCTGGAACACTTGTCAGCGGCTCACTCTCTGAAATACGGCCGTCTCCCAGATTCCAGCGGTGAAATTTAACCCGCTCAATACGCGGCAATTCTAACTGGTCAATTTTATCAAAGGCCTGCTGGCGCAGTTGAAAGAGCCAATCTGGCTCCGCATGTAGCTGTGAAAATTCTTGAATTAATTCTTTAGTCATGTCATTCTCCTATCTTTTATCAAAGTCAAAAGAATGTTTGACTAGGCTTCTTCGGTATAGGTGAAGCCCAACTCTTCAGCCAGCTTGGCATAGCCTTCTTTCTCCAAGCGGACTGCCAATTCGGGACCGCCAGAAAGAACGACTTTACCATCCATCATGACATGAACCACATCTGGAGTGATATAGTTGAGCAGGCGTTGGTAGTGGGTGATAATCATAGCACCAAAGCCTTCACCGCGCATAGCATTAACTCCTTTGGACACGACCTTAAGAGCATCGATATCGAGACCTGAGTCAATCTCATCCAAGAGTGCAAAAGTCGGCTCTAGCATGAGCAACTGCAGGATTTCATTGCGCTTCTTTTCACCACCAGAGAAACCTTCATTAAGGTAACGCTCAGCCATTTCTTCTTTCATGTTGAGCAGTTCCATCTTTTCATCCAGCTTCATGATAAAGTCACGGACAGAGATTTTTTCCTCATCTTCCTTGCCAGCATTCATAGCCGCTCTCAAGAATTCGGCATTAGTAATACCAGGAATTTCACTAGGGTACTGCATAGCCAGGAAGAGCCCCATGCGAGCACGCTCGTCTACTTCCAACTCTAAGATATTGACTCCATCAAAAAGCACCTCTCCTTGAGTCACTTCGTAGTTAGGATTGCCCATGATGGCTGCAGACAAGGTAGACTTCCCTGTTCCATTTGGGCCCATAATAGCTGCAACCTCTCCTGTTTTCAGAGTGAGATTCACCCCTTTGAGAATTTTTTTCCCTTCGATTTCAACATGAAGATCTTTGATTTCTAAGACAGACATTTCTTTTTCCTTTCTTTGCTTAGCTGATTTACACACTTTAGTATACCAAAAAAAAGCCCAAAAGGCTTTTATTTTGTTTAGAGCTATTCTTATTTATTCCGCTTTTGACGCCATTTCCGCCGAACTTCCTCTCGGTAGGAGGAATTCCCAATAAAGCGGAGAATATTGAGCAAAGGAGTACGATTAGGTCCCAAAACTCCAACCAGCTCAGCAAAGAGTTCAACACCCAGAAGTAAGCCAATCATCAAGAGCACGCCACCAATTCGACTGGAAACATTCAACAAGAGAGAAATCATGGCAAAGACCAGCGAAATCCCGTAGATAACCAGTACTGTTCCTCGGTGAGTCAATCCCAAGGACAAGAGTCTATGATGAAGATGGTGCTTGTCAGGCGTGTAGAATTTCTGACCAGATAGAGTACGGCGGATAATCGCCAGAAAAGTATCCGTAATCGGCACTCCTAAGATAATCATAGGCGTCACCACAGCAACAGCTGTCGCATTTTTTAGTCCTTGCAAGGACAGAACAGCAATCATAAAGCCGATGAAGAGAGCCCCCGTATCACCAAGATAAATGATAGCCGGGTGGTAATTGTAAGGGAAAAAGCCCGCAATTGACAAGACCAAGACGAAAATTGTCAGGGTCAAAAAGAGATTGTGCTGGGGCAAAAAGAAGTAAGAAACAATCCCCATCGTCACCAAGGAGATGATGGACACCCCACTCACCAGACCATCCAGACCGTCAATCAAATTAACCGCATTGGTGATAGAAATAATCCACACCACTGTCAAAATATAGGACAGCCAAGGCTCAAAATGCAGGAAAGGTCCGCCAAAAGGAATCTTAAAATCATCCAATCGGAAATCAGTCAGCCACCAGATTAGGCTGGCTGCTAGAACAATTCCACCCATTTTCAACATAGGCGATAGTTCTTTGATATCATCGACCAGCCCTGTAAAGGCAATAATCAAACCACCTAGAACGACCGGCCAAACATAATCAAAATAGGTCTGTCCAAAAAAATCTACAGCAACAATCTGCGGCATCAAGAGCAGAGTAGAGATAGAAAAAGCCGCTACAATCGCCAGCCCGCCACTGCTAGGCATGGGCTTTTTATTGATGCGACGAGCATTGGGATAATCTACCGCACCAATCTTAAAGGCTAGGAGCCGAACCAAGGGTGTTAGAATCACCCCGATAAAAAAAGTTCCCAGCAATACCAAGATAAACTTTAAAGGAAAAGTAATCATAGGCATTCAACCTTCTGCAGGCCGGAGACGGCATCTGTCACCAAAAGAAGATGACCGTGCTCCTGCAGCACTGCCCGAGTGATATCTGAATCATCTGCGAATTCACGCATCTTGGCCAAGAGCCAAGCTGGATAGCGCTCTGGAAAGCCCTCAACATCTACTAAAATCGTCAAATAATAAGCTGAATCATACTTATAAAGCTCTGATAAGTCAATCTTATAGTCCACCGTCTGGGCAAAAGCCGCAGCAGCTTTAATATCTTCAAAACGCAGGATGTAGTAAATGTAACGCTCTGCATTTTCCGCCGACTGCTCATCAGCCGCCTCCTGAGAAAGCTGCTCCCTTTCCTCTGCTTCGGCTGTTTCCAAAGATTGGACTGCTTCTATGTCTTCCTTACTCTTTTCAAAAATGCTCTTTTCCAATGTCTTGAGGAATTCATCTGGAGACATATGAGACAGCTCGTCCATGTCTGGCAAATCTGCCAAATCCTCAAAACTCAGATTCTTATCCAACTTAGACTTGGTAACAAACACATCCACCTTATCTGGTTTAGGCGTCACTCGAAAACTCAGCATACCGCTGTCCAAAAAATTATCCGGCATCTCCAACTCATCTAAGATGGTATAGAAAAACTCTTCCGTCTTTTCTTGGGGAACCAAGAAATCAGCCATTTCCATGCCGCGCTCTTCCAAATCTTCCAGCTGAATCGTGATTTTTATGGTCGAATCACTAATCTGTTTCATTTCCATATCTCTACCTCATACACTTCTAGTCCTACTATTATACTAAAAAATCCCCCGTATTTCAAAAAATAGCTAGTAACGCTTTGAAAATGGAATTTGCAAGAAAAAACTCTCAGAAAATTCCGAGAGCTTATTATTTCATTACATGAGAAAGAGTCAGGGAAACATTAAAATTACCTTTTTAACCCATCAAGGCTTTGATTGCTGCATAAACCAGAAGCACACCGCCTAGGCCAATCCGATATTTCCCAAAAATTGTAAAGTCATGCTTTTTGACGTAGTCTGTCAGGAAACGAATCACGACTAGACTAACACCGAAG
Source organism: Streptococcus sp. AS14 (assembly GCF_000286495.1). Lineage (NCBI taxonomy): Bacteria > Bacillati > Bacillota > Bacilli > Lactobacillales > Streptococcaceae > Streptococcus > Streptococcus sp. AS14. The sequence goes on along the minus strand of NZ_ALKI01000016.1, from coordinate 194,731 downwards.
GCAACCCCCATGGCAACTAAGAGCAAGAAGATTTGCCCAAATCCCAGACTGTTCCCATTCTTGATAAACTTGAGAATTTTCCAGCCACTAGCACCAAACATAATAGGAATCCCCAGATAGAAAGTGAACTCTGTCACGACAGAACGACTGACACCATTCAGGAGACCACCGACAATGGTGGCACCAGAACGGCTAGTCCCAGGAAAGAGAGCTAGAACCTGAAAGAGACCAATTTGCAAGGCAGTCTTGTAAGGAAGAGAAGCTAAATCTGTCACAGCAGGCTCCTCATGCTCCCGCCTTTCCAGATAGATAAAAGCCGCCCCATAGACAATCAGCATCACTGATACAGATACTAGATTGTAGAAATGCGCTTCAAACCAATCATCCAAGAATAAGCCGATAACAGCAGCCGGCAAGGCTGCCACGACGACCTTAGCCCAAAGCTGCCAGGTCTTTTGAACCTGACGGGCTGATTTGCCTGGTTTAAAAGGGTTTAGCTTGTCAAAATAGATAACGACAACCGCCAAAATAGCTCCCAGCTGGATAACGACATTAAACATTTCCATAAAGGCTGGACTTTGATTCTTAAACTGGATAAAGTCTTGAATCAAAATCAGGTGGCCTGTACTAGAAATCGGCAGCCATTCTGTGATTCCTTCGATGATACCGAAAATAATAGAGATAAAAATTTCAATGATAAACATAGAATACTCCTGAAACAAGGGTCTACTCAAGGAAAGTCGCAATTAAATTCCCAAAGAGTATTAGGTCTTATTATATCACAATTTAAAGGCTAGGAAAAGCCAGTACTAAGACTTTTCTGGCTAGGAGGGAGCTTATCTATCAGAAAGCTCCACCGCCTCCACCACCTCCGCCACCGGAGAACCCACCACCTGAACTTCCGCCAGAAGAGACAGAGAAATTGCTGGCTGTGGTCGCTACATGGCCGTAGTTTGAGAAACTGTGCATACTGCTATAGAAGGCATAGTGCAAGTTAGCCTGAACATAGCTGTCCATAGATGGATTTTGCAAGCGAATCTGACGCAGAGCCATGACACGGCTGACGCGATCTGCATAGCCAAAGAGGGTCGCATAGACCAAGAGACGGTTCCAAAGGATAATACCTTCAATTTCTGTATTGTCCAGATGAGCAATATCTCGCAGCATATTGGAAAAACTTCTCCACAGATAGTAATCATACGCGCCTTCGTCATTCAGGACACCATCTCGCCAATAAAGCTGCGCCTTACTAGCAAAAATGCAAATCATAACAAGTCCCACCAGTGCTAAGGGAATATATATCCAGATAAGACTTTCAAAAGCGGCCATATAGACAAACAAAACTCCAAGAGAGAACAACAAAACAGCACTAGCTAGAATGATGGCAGTAATCAGCAATCTCTTTTCCTGAACTTTCAGAGGCCGGTAGTGACCAAAGAGACCCAAACGCTTGCCTTCAGAGCGCACTTCTTTAGATAAGGAGCGCAGACTGTTAGTAAATAAGGACTTGATATTGCTACCAATGTTACGGATATAGGACTCATCCGCAGAAGACTTGTGCTTATAAATATCTTCTGAAATTTGATAGGCTGAAAAGAGATCTTTCACTCTGGCTTGGGATTGCTTGTTAAAAGCCATGCCCAGAAAACGTCTCTCAAAGTCCGCTAGCCCATCATAAGTCGCTATTTGCAGAACAGGATTTTCAGCATCTCCCTGCAGGAGGAGATTGCCCCTATCCAGCAAGTCTAACAAAGTCGCCTGGACCATATTTTCAAAGTTCAGCACTGCCTTGCCGCCCCTAGTCGGATCGACATCCTCCATGTCTACTGCGTAAATATTTTCCGCCAAGACAAGGGGAGCCAAGTCCTGAGGAGCTTCGTATAGACGGGCATTCTGGGGATAAGACTGCTTAGGCTTGATCTTCTTAGCAAAGACAAAATAAAGAATAGCCGCTGCAAGGATGGCACATAGGAGCAGCAAGGGTATATAAATTTCTCCTAGCTGCCGGTAAAAGATCGTCTTGCGGGCAATTTTTTCTTCTTGAGCTTTAAAGGTTGGCAAGTAGTCACTCTCGTCTTCGTTCTGGGACACAAGAGAGACCGCTTGTCGATCCCAATAGCCGTGGAGCTCGACATTATCGCCCGAGCCAATTCCATTGAGTTTGACCAGATAGTCGGTGCCATTCTTATCCACGAAAGGCTGAGTACCAAAGTAGCCACTATGAGCAAAAAGCTCGCTCTTATCTGGATTGCTCAAGCCAGAAACTGTCAAGACGACCTCACCTATCCCCTGGTCCCAATCGCTGATAGGAGTCCAGTTGAGCTCAGCAATATCCTTGTGAAGAAAAAGGAGATTTCTCAGCTGCCAGGTCACAGTGACAACAACTCTGTCACCGTCGTTTCCTGAATTATAAATTTTGACCTCATAGCCATCTCCTAAGTCTCTGACTTGGGGGTTAATATCCATATCTACCTCACCATTCGTCAGAACCGAGACCGTCGGATTCCCATCAATGGCAAAACCATTAGGCATCTTTCCAGCAGAGCCCAGCGAAACAATCTGACCATTATAGTCGTCATTAAACTTGTAGGTCACTTTCTCTGTGTAGGTAGCTGTATTGTCCTCACGCAAGGCCAGATCGCCTTGATAGGATTCAATATCATAGTCAACAGCCGAGACAACCCGACCAAAACAAAGGCAGGAAAACAAAACCAACAGAAGACAAAAATATCGTTTCATACTCAACCTCTCTTTACAGATATTTTGTTCTATTATATCATTTTTATCAAGTAAGGGCTTACTAGGATTGAAAAGAACAGCAATTTTCGATAGAATAGGAAGAACTATTATTAGATAAGCAGGAGAAACCCATGAAGAAATTATTACTCACTTTATTTACAGCCCTCCTGGTCGCCTTAGGAACGGTTCATGTTATTCAGGCCGATGACTACCTGAGAATCGGTATGGAAGCAGCCTACGCTCCCTTCAACTGGACTCAGGATGACGATTCCAATGGTGCTGTAAAAATCGAAGGCACCAACCAATATGCCAATGGATACGATGTGCAGATTGCCAAAAAAATCGCACAAGAGATGGGCAAGGAACCTCTAGTTGTCAAGACTTCCTGGAATGGCTTAATTCCTGCTCTGACCTCCGGCAAAATTGACATGATTATTGCAGGTATGAGCCCAACTGCCGAGCGGAAAAAGGAAATCGCCTTTTCCAACAGTTACTACACCAGCGAACCAGTTCTCCTAGTTCGTAAAGATGGAAAATATGCATCTGCTAAGACTCTAGAAGACTTCAAAGACGCTAAAATCACCTCCCAGCAAGGAGTATATCTCTACAATCTCATTGACCAGCTTCCTGGCGCCAAAAAAGAAACAGCTATGGGGGATTTTGCCCAGATGCGTCAAGCCTTGGAATCAGGAGTTATTGATGGCTATATCTCTGAGCGGCCAGAAGCCTTGACTGCTGAGACTGCCAACTCCAACTTCAAAATGATTCAGTTTGAGAAAGGCTTTGAAGTCGGTGAAGAGGATGCTTCCATTGCCATTGGGATGCGCAAGGATGACAGTCGTATCGAGCAAGCCAATGCAGCTATCGCTAAGATTTCTACCAATGACCAAGTCAAGCTGATGGATGAGATGATTCAGAAACAGCCTGTTGATACGGATAGTGAAACAACGAATGAATCATTCTTCAGTCAAGTGGCGAAGATTCTGGCTGAAAACTGGCCGCAATTCCTACGCGGAGCTGGTTTGACCTTGCTCATTTCGATTACAGGGACCATCGCAGGTCTCATCATCGGACTGCTGATTGGCGTTTATCGGACGGCACCAGCTTCTAAGAATAAATTATTAGCATCACTGCAAAAAATCTTCGGCTGGTTCTTAAATGTCTATATTGAGATTTTCCGTGGAACTCCAATGATTGTTCAGTCCATGGTTATCTACTACGGAACAGCTCAGGCATTCGGAATTTCTATCGACCGAACTATCGCTGCTATTTTCATCGTCTCCATCAATACCGGAGCTTATATGAGCGAGATTGTCCGCGGTGGTATCTTTGCTGTTGATAAAGGTCAATTCGAGGCTGCAACAGCACTGGGTATGACCCATGGCCAGACCATGCGCAAGATTGTTCTGCCTCAGGTCGTCCGCAATATTCTGCCTGCAACTGGTAACGAATTTGTCATCAACATCAAGGATACATCCGTGCTGAACGTTATCTCGGTAGTTGAGCTTTATTTCTCTGGAAATACCATCGCTACCCAAACCTACCAATACTTCCAAACCTTTACCATCATCGCTGTAATCTACTTTGTCCTGACATTCAGCGTGACACGCATCCTGCGCTATGTTGAAAAACGCTTTGACACAGATAACTACACGACAGGTGCCAATCAAATGCAGACAGGAGAAGTGAAATCATGACAGAAACTATTCTAGAAATTAAAAACCTCAAAAAGTCCTACGGTGAAAACCAAGTCCTCAAGGACATCTCCCTCACTGTTCATAAAGGAGAAGTGATTTCCATCATCGGCAGCTCTGGTAGCGGAAAGTCAACCTTCCTGCGCTCCATCAACCTTCTGGAAACACCAACTGGCGGACAGATTTTCTATCGCGGCAAGAATGTCCTGGACGAGAATTACGACTTGACCCATTACCGTGAAAAGCTGGGCATGGTCTTTCAGTCTTTCAATCTCTTTGAAAATCTTAATGTTCTGGAAAATACCATCGTCGCTCAGACAACCGTTTTGAAAAAAGAGCGGTCAGAAGCCGAAAAAATTGCCAAAGAAAACCTCAACAAGGTTGGAATGGGCGAGCAATACTGGCAGGCTAAGCCTAAGCAACTCTCAGGCGGTCAGAAGCAGCGAGTCGCTATTGCCCGCGCCCTCTCCATGAATCCTGATGCTATCCTCTTTGACGAGCCGACTTCAGCCCTCGACCCTGAAATGGTTGGTGAAGTTCTGAAGATCATGAAAGAACTGGCTCAGGAAGGGTTGACAATGATTGTCGTAACCCACGAAATGGAATTTGCCCGTGATGTTTCCAGCCGTGTCATCTTTATGGATAAGGGCGTCATCGCTGAAGCTGGCAGTCCGCAGGATATCTTCACAAATCCAAAAGAAGAAAGAACCAAAGAATTCTTGCAACGCTTCCTCAGCTAAATTACTTCTATTTTCAAAAGCAAAAAGGAATCTGGAACTAAGTCCAGATTCCTTTTTTATTTAATGAGCAATATCAGTTGCACGATTTTGAAGTTTAGTCTTCAAATTTTTCATGGTTTTTGTCGTAGAAATCAATCAAGCCAAGAGCTGTTTCAAAAGAGATATTTTTCACTTTTGCACGTCCTTGAGCAAGAGCAATGATAGACATTTCACGTGCATTTGTTTCTTTACTAATACGGTAACCGGTGATCTTCTTATCACGTACCCAACTAACAACAGATTCTACTTTCTCGAAATTAGATTTAGCCATTTCTTACTCCTCTCTATTCTAGCTACATCAACTACTATAATTGTTTTTATACAGTTTGTCAACTTAAACAAACCAAATTCGAACAAATTAAATAATTCTGAATTTTCTTTACTTAGCTTTGAGGGCTGAAAGTATCTGAGTCCGAATACTTTCGACACCTTCTGGATTTGCTGGAAGGAAGATAGTATTATTACCCGAACTATCTGCAAAATTATTCAGCGTATCCAGGTACTGGTTGGTCAAAAGAATAGACATAATCTGCTCTTCTGTCAACTCAATATTGGCTCCCTTCAATTCCTTGATAGAGTCTGCCAAACCATCCACAATGGCTTTCCGCTGCTCGGCAATACCAACACCATGCAGGCGGTCTTTCTCAGCTTCTGCAGAAGCAGCTGTCACAATCTTAATCTTATCCGCTTCAGCCAATTCCTGAGCAGCCACGCGTTTACGCTGCGCCGCATTGATTTCGTTCATAGACTGTTTGACTTCCGCATCCGGCTCAACCTTGGTAATCAAGGTTTTGACGATGATATAGCCATAGGTCGACATTTCTTCTGCCACTTGCTTTTGGACTTCTAGGGCAATTTCGTCCTTCTTTTCAAAGAGCTCATCCAAGGTCAGCTTTGGAACGGAGGATCGAAGGGCATCTTCGATATAGGACTTAATCTGAGCTTCTGGTCGCATAAGTTTGTAATAAGCGTCAATTACGTTGTTCTCATTTACGCGATACTGGGTCGCAACATTCATGGTTACGAAAACATTATCCTGTGTCTTAGTCTCAACGATAATCTCGCTCTGCAACAAACGCAGCTGAACGCGAGCCGCTATCTTGTCAATCCCTAAAGGAAGACGGAAATTGATACCGCTGCTGCTGGTTTTGTGATAGCGTCCAAAACGCTCAATGATTGCCACAGATTGCTGACGAACCACATAGACTGCACTAAGCAGCAAGAATATAAAGATTATGATCAATATGATAAAGAAAAATGGAATAAAAAACATGTTCAAGCCTCCTTGATTCACTATAGTATAGTCTAACATATTTAATTTGCAGTTTCAAACGAAAGCATACAAATTAGGCTAAAATATATTTACAATCAGACAAGCATATTGTAGAGTGTTTCATTCCCGTTCAGATTGATAAAGGACGGATCAAACTGCTCAATACGATTAATCAAAGAAGCATAATCATGCTTATCTGCCAGAGAAATACCAATCAAAACCGGACCCGTTCCCTTGCTTGCCCGCTTGATATATTCAAAACGAGTAATATCGTCATTGGGTCCTAAAATATCATTTACGAATTCACGCAAGGCACCTGGACGCTGCGGGAAGTTAACCACGAAATAGTGCTTGATACCATCATAAATAAGTGCCCGTTCTTCCATCTCTGGCATCCGGTTGATGTCATTATTACCACCTGAGATAATGCAACAGATAGTCTTCCCCTTGATATACTCGCTCAGCACTTCCAAAGCAGCAACACTTGCCGCACCAGCAGGCTCTGCGACAATCCCTTGCTTGGAGTATAGGTCAATGATGGTCTCTGAAATAAGCCCTTCGTCTACACCGATAAGATTTTGAACATTCTTTTGTGTGACCTCATAGGTTGATGCACCGACTTTTTGGACTGCGATGCCGTCAGCAAATTTATCGATTTCTTTAAGCTTGACCGGACCACCTGCTTCAAAGGCTGCTTTCATACTGCGGGCACCGTTGGCTTCCACACCAATAACTTCGATAGTTGGCTGACTTTCTTTGATATAGGTTGAGACTCCTGATATCAGGCCGCCGCCGCCAACTGGTACCAAAACTGCATCAAAAGTAATAGCTTCTCTCTTGGCCTCATCTAAGATTTCATAGGCTACAGTCCCTTGACCTGCTTGGACATCTTCATTATCAAAAGGATCGATAAAGGTGCGATTTTCAGCCTTAGTATAGTCAAGCGCTGCTTTAGCCGAAGCATCAAAGGTATCTCCAACCAGCTTGATGTCTACAAATTCACCGCCAAAGAAACGGACCTGACCAATCTTCTGCTGAGGGGTCGTGATGGGCATAAAAATGGTTGCTGGAATTTTCATTTCCTTACATGTATAGGCCACTCCTTGGGCGTGATTGCCCGCAGAAGCACAGACAACCCCACGCTGACGTTCCTCTTCACTAAGTTGAGAAATAGCGTAATAAGCCCCGCGGAGTTTAAAAGAGCGCACCCGCTGCATATTTTCTTTCTTTAGGTAAATCTTAGCCTGGTACTTCTCTGACAAATAGTGGTCGTAATCAAGCGGTGTATTGACAACCACATCTTTTAACACTTTATGAGCATGCGTGATATCTTTTGCTCTGAGCATGTTTCTTCCTTCCCTGTTTTTTCAGTTTATTCTCTATCAAGCAAAACAAGGGGCTGGGAATTCGCATTCCAACCCCTAATGTCTTATCTGCTCTTTATCTTAATTATAAATCTTGAAGGCATCGTCGTCGTTTTTACCAACGAATGGCATTGCTTTACGCAATTCTGCACCGACCTTTTCAATCTCCAGATTCGCAGCTTGCTCACGGTAAGCAGTGAGTTTTGGACGACCAGCTTTATAGTCATCAACGAAGTCATTAGCAAATTTACCGTTTTGGATATCAGCCAAGACCGCCTTCATGTTTTCTTTGACTTGCTCAGTAATCACGCGCGGACCAGATACATAGTCACCATATTCGGCTGTATTTGAGATAGATTGGCGCATCTTCTTGAAGCCACCTTCATAGATCAAGTCGACAATCAGTTTCATTTCGTGCAGCACTTCAAAGTAAGCCAATTCTGGAGCATAGCCTGCTTCTGTCAAGACTTCAAAACCTGCTTCGATCAGGGCAGTCAAACCACCACAAAGCACAGCTTGTTCACCAAAGAGATCTTCTTCTGTTTCTTCTTTATAAGTTGTTTCAAGCAAACCAACACGAGCTGAACCAACACCTTTACACCAGTCCATGGCGATGTTTTTGGCATTACCAGTTGCATCTTGGTATACTGCGTAAAGTGCTGGAACGCCAAATCCTTCTTCGAAAGTACGGCGAACCAAGTGACCAGGACCTTTAGGAGCACACATGAAGACATCTACATCGGCAGGAACTTTGATAAATTCAAAATGGATGTTGAAACCATGAGCAAACCCAACAGCATTTCCAGCTTCCAAGTTTGGAGCGATTTCTGCTTCATAGAGATCTTGTTGGATTTCATCTGGAGCCAAAATCATGATAACATCAGCCAACTTAGCAGCTTCTGCTACTGTATAAGTATCAAAGCCATCTTCTTTAGCCTTGTCAAATGACTTACCAGGACGAACACCGATAATCACATCGTGGCCTGTATCACGCAAGTTTTGCGCATGGGCATGACCTTGTGAACCATAGCCGATTACGGCAATTTTCTTACCGTCAAGTGCTGCTACTTTTACATCTTTTTCGTATTCCATTGTTACTGCCATAAGTTTTACTCTCTTTTCTATTTTTATTGCCTATTAGGCGGTTTTAACAAATTAAAGGTTTGATTTAATCTCGGGTAAAGCCTGTCGCTCCAGTCCGAGCAATATTTTTGATACCATACGGGCGGATGACCCGAAGCAGAGCCTCACTCTTCTCCGCGTCACCAGTCATCTGAACGGTAATGGAGCTAGGTGCTACATCTACAACTGTCGCCCGGAAGGGTTGGATAATAGACAGAATCTCTGCCCGCTTATCAGCTGGAGCCGAGACCTTAACCAGAATCACTTCACGCTCCAAGTGAGGACGGTCCGTGATATCTCGAACCCGAATCACATCAATCTGACGGTTCAGCTGCTTGATAATCTGCTCAACCTCTGCCAACGAAGCCACATCAATGATAATGGTGATACGGGATACTTCTGGATTTTCCGTCGTTCCGACTGAGATACTCTCGATATTAACCTGACGTCTGGAAAGGACACCCGTGAAGCGGTTTAGAACACCCGAACGGTTTTGGAGTTTAGCTGTCAACATTCTACGCATGGAACTTCACCCCCAACATCTCATGATTGCTCTTGCCGGCCGGCACCATTGGAAGAACGTGCTCCTTGCGAGAGATATCCACCTCGATAAACATTGGTATATCTTCCTTCAGCACTTCCAAATCCTGGACAATAGTCTCCGGATCGTCAAATTTATAGGATTTAACACCATAGGCCTGAGCCATGAGCTGGAAATCTGGCAAAGTTTCAAAGACTGACTCAGAGGTACGACCATCATAGAAAGCTTCCTGCCACTGGCGCACCATGCCTAACGAATGATTGTTAAGCATGATGACCTTAATCGGAATCTTATAGATATTGAGAATAGCCATCTCTTGGTTCGTCATCTGATAGCCACCGTCTCCGACAAAGAGCACTACTTCCTTATCCGGATTGGCAATTTTAGCTCCAATCGCTGCAGGCACACCAAAGCCCATGGTTCCCAGACCGCCAGATGTTACCAGTTGACGCTCGTTTTTATACGGATAATATTGGGCGGCCCACATTTGGTGCTGACCGACGTCTGTTACAACGATGGCATCACCCTTGGTCAACTCACCTACGCGCTCAATGACAGCCTGAGGCTGTACGACACGTTCTTTCTTATCATATGAGCGGACCCGCTCCTTATCCTGCGTTACTTTTTCAATCCACTTACTGGTATTGTTATGCACCTGCTCTTCATTCAACAGCATCTGCAGGGCTTTCTTAGCATCCCCCACGATAGGAATGTCTACACTGATAATCTTTCCAATTTCCGCTGGATCGATATCAATATGTGCTACTTTAGCGTTCTTGGCAAAAGTTTTCGGATTACCAGTCAGACGGTCATCAAAGCGGCAGCCGATACTAATCATAAAGTCGGCCTCAGTCATGGCAATATTGGCCGCAAAAGAACCGTGCATCCCACCCATACCTAAAAACAAAGGATGGTCTGTCGCAATAGTCCCCTGACCCAACAAGGTAGTGACTACTGGAATCTGATACCGCTCCGCAAAAGCAACCAATTCCTCTGCTGCCTCGGCATAACTAATACCGCCTCCTGAAAGAAGGACCGGCTTTTTAGCCTTAGAAATCTGCTTGATAATCTTCTTAATCTGCAATTCATTGGGCTCAATAGTCGGCTGGTAACTCGGCAGATGCAACTTGCTATCGTAGATAAAGTCTGTTTCCAGAGCTGAGACATCTTTAGGCAAATCAATAACGACTGGCCCAGGACGACCTGTCGTCGCAATGTGAATAGCTTCTGTAATAATACGCGGAATTTCAGCCGTCTCCCGAACCTGATAATTGTACTTGGTAATAGGAGTCGTAATCCCAACAATATCCGCTTCCTGAAACGCATCTTTACCGATTCCGGCCTTGGCTACCTGACCAGTAAAGACTAAAAGGGGGACGCTATCACTCATGGCATCAGCAATGCCGGTAATGGCATTAGTCGCTCCCGGACCGCTGGTCACAACTGCAACTCCGATTTTCCCAGTAGACTTAGCATAACCTTCTGCTTCGTGAACACAGCCTTGCTCATGGCGGCCTAGAATATGACGGATGCCTTCAAAACTATAAATAGCATCATAAAGCGGCAGTACAGCGCCGCCGGGATAGCCAAAAATCGTATCAACACCAAGATTTTTCAAGGTTTCCAAAACAAGCTCTGAACCTGTCTTAGAAGTTTCTAATTTGATTTTCTCCATTCTTCCCCTTTCATTTATTTACAATTTTCTAAAAATTCAAAAAGCTTTCTACTATGATAACATTTTTGAAAAAAATTGCAAGCCGCTAGTTAATTTTTTTCTTGATTTTTTCTCTAAATCCGAATGTTTTTTCTAATAAAAGATAAAAAGTCAGAACTATATTTATAGTTCCGACACTTCATTGGAATGTTCTTCACACAAATGTTCACTTTAGCTAAAAACTACCTTATTCTACCTTTTCTACGAAGCTGAATCTTCCAGCTATAACCAGCCTTTCTCTTGCCCGATTCGGACGGCTTCTGTTCGATTTTCAGCATTTAGCTTGGTCAAAATAGCAGACATATAGTTACGAACCGTTCCATTTGACAGGTAGAGTTTTTCAGCAATTTCTTTATTGGACAGGCCAGTCGCCGCAGCTTGCAGGACTAGCCTCTCCTGCTGAGAGAGAGGATTCCTACTGGTCATCAGTGCCTCCATCAATTCTGGTGAATATTCCTTTTGCCCATCTAGAACAGTGTGGATGGTCTTCATCAAATCTGCAATGCTGCGCTCTTTGAGCACATAAGCATCTACATCCGCCTTAACAGCTCGCTCAAAGTAGCCCGGCCGTTTGAAGGTTGTGACAATGATGACCTTGATATTGGGTCGATTGGCCTTGACCCATTCGAGAACATCTAGGCCGGTCTGGTGGGGCATTTCCACGTCCAAAATAGCTACATCAAGAGTTTCTGACTTGAGACAGTCAATAGCCTTCTGCCCATCTGCGGCCTGATAGACTTCTTTGACATCTGGCTGCAGCTGCAAGAGTTGAGCTAGAGCATCTCTCAGCATACTTTGATCTTCTGCTAACAAAAGTTTCATGCTTCCTTCCCTCCGTATGGCAATTCAATCCGAATCCATGTTGGATCTTGGCTGCTAAGAATCTCAAGCTTTCCTGATAAGGCAGACAGCCGCTCTCGAATACTATGCAACTCCCGTCCGGTCAGCTTCTGAAAACCACAACCATCATCCTGAATGTCTAAAACAAGCTTTTCGTTTTTCTTTACCAAAGAAAAATTACTCTTTTTAGCCTTGGCATGCTTGATGATATTGGTCGCCGCCTCCAGTAAGATCATACTAATCGTTGACTGCTGACTCGGTGGGATACTGGCAACATTGAGCTGGTTATCTATCTCGACCTGAACACCGCTCATCTCCAGCATGGCTCGAATAGTCACTAGTTCCTCGTCCAGCGTCCGATTCTTTAGATCGTTAATAATTCGCCGAACATCAGCCATGGACTTCTTGCTGATCTCTTGCACTTCCTGCAGTTCTTTTGCTGCCTTGTCGTAAGCTTCCATCTGCAAAAACTGCTGAGCCAGCTCCGCTTTAACACTGAGCATAGCAAAGGTATGCCCTAGACTATCATGTAAGTCTCGGCCAATCCGATTGCGCTCATTTTCTGCTAGAAAGAGATTCAGCTGGGCATTTTGTTTGGTCTTTTCTTCCTTGATTCGCTCGGTCGTTTGAATTCGATGGAGACCAAAAGTCAAACCATCCGAAAAGAGAAAAGTGACAATAAAGAAGAGTAGTTCTGCTGGACCAACATTACCCATCAAATAATTAGTCAGCACAATAGCAGGCTGCAAATCAATAAAGGTCCAAAAACGCCAAGATTTAAACGAGACATCATCCAGCTCATAAATCAGCAGATTAGATAGATAAAAAATATACCAGGTAAATCCTGTATTTAACCAGACCGAACCATAGTATATGTAAGCAACCAAAAAACACCAAGAAAAAAATTGAATAAGGCGATGGTTACTTAGCAAAACCGCATAGTAAGCCACAACAAAAATAGCTGTCCAGAGCAAGAGGAAAAGCGGGTATTCCCCGCTGATTACTCCCGCCACTGGAAAGATGATAAAGACCAGCGCAATATGAAACATATAGTGGACTTGTTTAAGTTTTTCCCACATGCTTTTATTTTACCTCAATTCGCTTTTTGAGCTGCAGCACAAGAATGCTGACCAAAACCGTATAAATCAGAACAATCAAAGCTGCCTTGCCATTAAACTGATGGTGTTCTAGATAAGAAGACACAACCTGCATCAGTTGATAACTAGGCGTCAGCTTACCGATTGGCTGGAGCCATTTTGGAAACATAGTCAGAGGGAACCATAGACCGCCCAGAACAGCCAGTGCCATATAGACAATATTACCCACTACAGACATGAGTTGAGCACTTGGCAAGAGGCTGACCAATACACCCATGGCAATAAAGACCACACTTCCAACCAGAAGGATCAAGGCAATAAGAAACCAGTCCACCATTGGCAGATTAACCCCGCGAACAAAATGCCCAATCGAGAAGACTACGATAATAGAAAGCATAAAAGTCAACAGCGTACTGCAAAGTTTTGATATATAATATTTTACCATAGAAATCGGCGAGTGCTGAATCATTTTTTGCCAGTTATTATTTTTATCAGACTGCAAAGTGCTTGGAATGCTAAAGAAGGCACTAGACATGATACTAAAAAGAGTCATAGAGAAGAGGTAGCCTCGAAGCACAAGTTCAGACGTATCACTTCCAGACATCATTCCTGAGAAAATCAGGTAAAAGACGCTGGGCAGACCAATAGACAAGAGATAATAAGCAGCCTGCCGCTTCATTAAAATCAACTCAATCTTCATAAGACTTGCCATATTTTTCATGATTACTCTCCTATTCTTGTGTCGTTTCAAAAATACTATCCAAGAGGGTACGGTTACGTACTTCAATCTCTTCGATTGTACAGCCGTTTTCCTGAAGAACCTGCCAGACTTGACCAGCTTCTCTAGTAGCAAAAGATAAAGCCTTTTGCTTGATTTCTATATCAGTCACATTATCCAGCTTTTCCAGCACAGACTGATAAGTCAGCGGCAAGGTAAAGTGTTTTTCCTGCTCCTCACTGCGCATGGCATAAGGCGTCGTGTCCCGAATCAACTCGCCCTTGTGCAGCACCAAAATCCGATCTGCCGTATGCTCGACTTCTTCGATATAGTGAGAGGAATAAACGATGGTCACTCCCTGCTGCTTGAGCTGATTAACAATTTCCCAGAAATGCTGACGAGTGGAAGTGTCCATAGCTGAAGTCGGTTCGTCCAAGAACAGAATCTTAGGACGGCCAATCAGACTCAGAACAAAAGAGAAGAGACGTTTTTGTCCACCAGACAGCTTACTGGCCAACTGATTCTTTTGCTTATCTGTAAATTGCAGCAAGTCATCAATTTCTTGATTGGACAGACTATTTGGATAAATAGCTTGGAAGAACGCCAAGAGTTCCTTGACCTTCAAATCCTCCACCACTGTATTTTCCTGTGGTAAAATCGCTACCGACTGCTTGAGATGATTATCAGTTGGCTTTAGTCCCTGAATCCTTGCTTCACCTGCTGTCAGAAACTTATCGCCCAGCAAACAATCCATGAGAGTCGTTTTACCTGCTCCGTTGGGACCAATCAAGGCCACACAATCACCTTGGGAGATTTCAAACGAAATATCCTTTAAAATCTCCTTACCATGAATGCTTTTTGAAAGCTTCTTTACTTCAATCAGTTCCATTTTACTCCTCCTTTGATTTGATAAACCGTATGTGCATCTTTCCTTTATTTTTCCAAAGGCGAAAGAAGAACGAAAGCCAAATGCTTTTTTAATTCTTACAGCAACCTTTTATCATGTTGTTAACTATATTATAAGGCAAAGAAATTTTTCCTACTAGTTGATTTTGTCACCAGCTGACATGACAAATGTCACTATTCTGCTTTTAGAGCACAAAGCTAGCAAATACTTGAATAATCTGATTATATCCCTTCTGCATGAAGACACAAAAAAGCCGGTCCCCCTCGTTGAGAGGCGCCGACTAATTGTATGTCTGTTGCAATTTAGATAGAAGCTGGAATTAAAGCAGCCTAATCTAAAAAATTTTTCAATAGACTAGCTACTCAATTTGTAAGATGAGGTGACCAACGCTTTTTAAAATTTAGCTCTGTACCTCTTCTTTGAGACCATTGAGCTTCAGACTCAGAATGAACATCTCAGGTGTAATATCCTTAATGTCCTTTAGTCCAAAGCCTTGGAAGAAACTGTTCTTTTCCACCTCTTCGACATTGACCTTTTGCAAATCAATTTCAATCAAGGTCTGCAGTTTTTTATCCGCTGTAACTGAATAATCAATATTAACACCTTCCAAACTCTTAGCTGCTACATAGTTTGAATCAGACTGCATTCCTTCACGAATGATAGTCGTCATTTCCTCTGGAGTCAAAGTAGCTGATGCCGCACTAGCTTCTTCTGGCAAGGAAGTGAGCAATTCCATCCGAAGATTCAAGATTTTCTTGCCCTGATAGGTAATTGTATCACGATGATGGATTTCTTCAATGTCTCCGACTAAAGTTTTAGAGACAATCTCTGTACTTTCAGAAGAAGAACTGGATGACTTGCTAGAGCTGGAGCTAGAGCTGGATTTAGTCCGCCTAGAAGAAGCTGCTGATTCAGAAGAATGTCTAGGACGATGCTTGCTGAAGTTAGGAAACACACAGCCCGTCAAGAGTACCGAAGCAGAAATAACAAGAATGAAAAATTTTTTCATAGTTCACCTTTTTTTACTTTTTATTTGTTACAGTATAACATAATACCAGTTTCTTGTCTAAGTATTTTCTACAAAATGACAAAAGGCAACCTTTCGATTGCCTTTTTATACTATTCAACACTAAAAATATATGGATAAACCGGCTGACTGCCCTGATGAATTTCTACTTCGACATCCTCGAATTGTTCCATCAAATCTTGAGCAAGACTGCTAGCCAATTCTTCGCTGCCGTCTTCACCGATATAGATAGAGACAATCTCGCTGTCTTCATTGAGCATCTTGCTGAACGTTTCTTTCAAAGTTGCCAGCATATCTGGATTAGAAACAACAATCTTACCATCCACCATACCGAGGTTGTCATTTTCATGAATTTCCAAGCCATCAATCGTCGTATCACGAACCGCAGTCGTCACGCTGCCGCTGACTACTTCTGCCAAGGCTGCAGTCATACGCTCTTGGTTTTCCTCAATAGTCTTGCCGCCATCAAAAGCCAGGAGACTGGTCAAGCCTTGAGGAATCGTACGAGTCTCAATAACAGCTGCAGGCTGTTCAATCACTTCGGCTGCTGATTGGGCTGCCATGAAGATGTTTTTATTGTTTGGCAAGATAATAATATTGCGAGCATTGACTTGCTCCACAGCTTTGATAAAGTCTTCCGTTGATGGGTTCATAGTTTGCCCGCCAGAGATGATGTAGTCAACTCCCTGAGCCTTAAAGATTTCAGCCAGACCATCACCAGCCACTACAGCGATAATCGCAAACTCTTTTTCTTGAGCCGGCTTAGCTGAGCGCTCTTCCTTTTCAACCTGCGCTTCGTGCTGGTTGCGCATATTGTCAACCTTGACCTTGACCAAACTACCATACTTGAGACCTTCCTGCATAACCAGTCCTGGATCTTCAGTATGGACATGGACTTTGACGATTTCGTCATCGTTGACTACCAACAGGGAATCTCCCAAATCGTTGAGGTAGTTGCGGAACTCATCATAATCAAAATCTTTTACATAGGTTGGTCCTGTTTTAAGAGCCACCATGATTTCTGTACAGTAGCCGAAAGTGATGTCTTCTGTCGCCACATGGCCAGCTACAGACTTATGATGCTCAGCATTGATCATCTCAGACATGGTCGCAGGTGTCGCCACAAAGTCCTCAGAAGCGATGTATTCGCCTGTAAGAGCAGACAAGAAGCCTTCGTAGATAAAGACCAGCCCTTGACCGCCAGAGTCCACAACACCGACTTCTTTCAGAACCGGCAGCATATCAGGTGTCTTAGCCAGAGCAGCCTTTGCTCCTTCAAGAGCTGCTTTCATAACTTCTACAGCGTCATTAGTGACTTCAGCTTTTTTCTTGGCACCGATAGCCGCACCGCGGGAAACAGTCAAAATCGTTCCCTCAACCGGCTTCATAACTGCCTTGTAAGCCACTTCTACACCAGACTGAAAGGCCTGAGCTAGATCTTCACCAGTCAGCTCTTCATGCTCTTTCACACTTTGAGAAAAACCGCGGAAAAGCTGGGAAGTGATAACTCCTGAGTTACCACGCGCGCCCATCAAAAGGCCTTTCGCAAAGATACCTGCTGCTTCGCCAACTGTTGAAGCAGACTTGTCTGCCACTTCCTTGGCGCCATTTTCAATAGTCATGCCCATATTGGTCCCTGTATCGCCATCTGGAACCGGGAAGACATTCAAAGAGTTTACATATTCAGCCTGTTTATTTAAGCGAGTAGATGCTGCCTGCACCATTTCTTGGAATAAACTAGTAGTAATATTTGCCACGATTATTCTCCTACGACTTTAATATTTTGGATATAAACATTCACTGCATGGGCAGTAATTCCGAGCTTGTTTTCCAAACTGAATTTAACACGCTCTTGGATGTTTTTGGAAACTTCGCTGATTTTGACTCCATAGCTTAACACAGTGTAGACATCAACTGCGATATCACCTTCATCAGTCGCTTTCACAACCACGCCCTTAGCATAGTTTTCTTTTCCTAAAAGGGCTTGAAAATTATCCTTGATTGCATTTTTGCTGGCCATGCCAACTACACCAAAAATTTCAGTCGCTGCACCGCCGACGATTGTCGCAATCACATCATCAGTCAGCTCAATTTGACCATCTTTTGTATTAATTTTCACAGTCATAATTTGTACCTCAAAAGTATTTTATAGTTTATTCTACCATATTTTATACAGGGTGTAAAAGAGGAAGGGTCTAAATCAACTGTCTAGGCGGAAATTTCAAAGCAAAAAAAGGACGGAAAATTCCATCCTTTTTAAATAAAGATTAAACGCGTTCAACTTTACCTGATTTAAGGGCACGAGCTGAAGCCCAAACTTTTTTAGGTTTACCGTCAATCAAAACAGTAACTTTTTGAAGATTTGGTTTAACAGCGCGTTTTGTTTGGTTCATCGCGTGAGAGCGGTTGTTTCCTGATACAGTCTTACGACCAGTAAAGTAACATACTTTAGCCATTATCGTATTTCCTCCTATTAGATCTAATATTACGGATGTGCTAGCACCACATACTTTCCTATATTACCAAAAAACTTGACGTTTGACAAGTACATTTGTCCAAACTTTCGAAATTAATCCGTTTTCTTAAACATAGCTAATCTTCAAAGAACCGAAAGCTACGTTGCCTTTGACATAGAGAGTTTTTCTCTTTTCATTGACATTACGAGGATTGTAGACAGAGCCAAAGGCATTATCTACATCCAGCTCTACACGCCAGTCACTGGGCACATAAAGCATCACACTGCCAAAAGACAGATCCACTTCAAAAGTTGCTGAGTCTCCTTCGATAGTCGCATTATCAAAATAAACCGATGCACTGCCAAAAGCACAGTCTAACTTTTCATAGGTGAAGTTATCTGAGTTGATATAGCGCGTGCCACTGCCAAAAGCAATATCATCTTTTGAGGAAGAAGAGGCAGCCGAGAAGATACGCCCCTTAAAAATTCGCTGGGGCTTGAAAATCATATTGAGACCAATACAAGCCAGAATACCACCCAAAACCAAAGTTCCTGTTGAAATAGCTAAAAAGTGGTAAACGGCATTGGCAATAATCAGCGCAATAACTGCCATGATCAGCCCAGTGCCAAAGTCTCTTTCCAAGAAATTTTCCAAGGCAAAATAGGCGAACATTGCAACAACTAGCATGGGCCAAATATTAAAATTGAAGGCAGGAATTCCAAAATTCCCCTGCAACAGGACCCAAGCTGCCAAGACTAGAAAGCCGATTCCAAAAATTGTTTTTTTCATGATAATTACCTCACTTCACTTAACTTTTCTTTTACTAACTGATAATAATGCCTAGACACATGCACCTGTTTATGGGTATTGTAAAACTGGACGGTACTTGTTCCTGAAAAGGACTTGTCCAAAGCATAGATAGCCTTGATATTGGCAATAGTGGACTTTGAAATCCGACAGAAATATGCCGGAAGTCTCTCTTCTAATTCGTATAGCTTCAATTTGACTTCATAAGCATCATCCCTGCTATGAGCATAAATTTTGGTAGCATCCGTTTCAAAAAATAAAATATTCTTCAAATCGACAAAATATTCACTTGTATCCTTATAGAAAGCTATCGGTTGACGGTTGGCTTGTTCAAGAGCTGCTTGAATCCGAGCCACCTCTTCACCATATTGAGCCGTTCGGATAACGACTTCAGTTTCTGCCATATCTGTATCAAGCTCAATCCTAATCTTCATAGCCACTCCTTTCCTTGCTTCTGACTTCATTATAACAATTTTCAAAAAAGAAACAAGGCATTTTCAGTAAGTGGTTATTTTTGATAACTAAGTGGTAGCTTACCCTTCTCAAAAAATGTTAAGCAAATTTGATTTCTCATCCTAGACTCTCCAATAGATTCGTTTAGTATAAAAGCACGACTTACACATATTGAATATCTGTCTTATTTTATGATCAAACAAATTTGAAAACTTTTTTCCTTCTGATATAATAGTACCTCAGGAGGTACTATATGTCTAAACAAAAAATTAATCGCTTTGTCGGATCTATTGGAGCTTTTATTGGGATTCTTGTCTTTATTGCATATATTCCACAAATTATCGCTAACTTGCAAGGAGAAAAAGCTCAACCATTCCAACCACTATTCGCAGCAGTTTCTTGTTTAATTTGGGTAATCTATGGTTGGACCAAAGAACCTAAAAAAGACTGGATCCTTATCATTCCCAATGCGGCAGGAGTGATATTAGGCGGTCTAACTTTTCTTACTTCTTTATAAGAATTAGATAAACAAAACCAGCAACCCATGAAAAAGTTGCTGGTTTTCTTTCTGCCGATTGCAGGGATCGAACCTGTGACCTACGCGTTACGAGTGCGTTGCTCTACCAACTGAGCTAAATCGGCGTCTTTTCCCCTTTATTTTAGCATCTTGAGTTTTTTTGTCAAGTTAGAATTTCACAATTTCTTAACCCAAATCAAACAAGGGTTGCTTTTATCCCAAAGTTCAGGAAAAATTTCTAACTTTTTAAAGCCCTGAGCCTGATAAAAAGCGTTAGTTCTGTCATAGGTAGGATAATAACCTGGTGCTACCGTTTTTACTTGCAGATAGGATGCTTTTTGACGAGCAGATTTTTCTAAAACTTCTAGAAGTTGACTACCAATTCCCGCTCTATGATAGAATTTCTTAACAGCTAAGCAGTCAATCTCTGCACAATCTTCACTAGAATAAGATAAGCTTACAAAGCCAGCCAATTTACTCTCCTGATAAGCAACCCAAACTTGTAAATCCCTAGCTCCTTCAATGTAAGCTTGTGTACTTTCAGGTATTCCAAACCATTCTGGTAGATCCTTTAAAACTTCACTGACTGCTATCATCTTTTGTTTTTCTTCCTTCACTTCTTCAATCGCTACCATCTTTAAATCCTTTCATGTTTTAAGCTTTAGGACTAAACATATTTTCCATCTTACGAACCCGCACTTTCGTAGGCATCCAATCCCCTATCCCAGAGTTTGAGCGAAATGAAAAAGAAAACAAGGGAAATCAGAATCAAACCACCAATGTTAAAGAGCCCATTTTTGTCCTGCAAGAAATAGCTAGCAGGATAGTAGGCTGTAAAAGCAAAAGGAACGATAAAACTAATCAACCAACGAAGGAGCGAATTGTAAATGGAAATCGGGTACTTGGCAAAATCATTAAACATATAGAAAATGTAAATCATAGCACCTGACTGCTTGGTCCAAAAAGCGATACTGGCTGTCGCGATTTTCAAAGAAGTATAAATCAGGGTCGCAAAAGGAATGCAGACTAGGAAAAGCAAGAACTTGGGAATAGTCCAAGTAATGCTAGAGAACGTTGTCGCTAGTAAAATTCCACCGACCAAGAGCTCACCCAAGGCATCAATCTGAAAAGTCTCGACTAGGATGTGAAAGAGAGGATTGATAGGACGAGTCAGATACTTGTCAAACTCTCCCTTTCTCACCAATCGTTGCCCCAGTGCCCAGAGATTGTCAAAAAAGAGATGGTCCAGTCCCTTGGGAATCAAGGAAAAACCATAGATAAAGGCAATCTCTTGAAAGGTCCAGCCTTCTAGCGAGGGGATGTGTTGAAAGATGACATTGAGAAACAAGAGGTTCAAGCCTTGGGTCAGGAAGACACCTAAAACACCAACCACAAAATCAACCTTATATTCCATGATTTGCTTGATGTATTGTCTGATAAAAATCAGATGCATGCGCTGATATTTTTTCATACTAACCTCCTTGAATGGTGATAAACGACTGGACTCTTTTCCAAATCAACTGAGACAAGCCTACCATCACTAAAAGCCAAAACAACTGCAAGGAAAGAGCCTGAAGAATCTGACTGGTATCGTATTTCCCAACAATGATCATGACTGGAGTATAAATCAAGGATGAAAAAGGCAAAAAGGACAGAACATTTGAAACAATCTTAGGAAAGAAAGCCAAGGGAATCAAACTTCCCGACATAAAGGAAATCAGAGAATTCTTGAGCAGATTAGAGCCCCATAGATTTTTAAACACAAAGGCTGAAAATCCAAAGCAGATATTAAAGAAAAAGTTGATCAGATAGGCTAGCGTTAAGCTAAAGAGATAAATGACAGTTAATCCCAGCACTTCTAAAATGCCTTGTCCAGATAAGATTTTCATCAAAACAATCACACTTAAGAAAGGAAGTCCGACGCTGACAAAAATCAACCACTTGGAACCAAGCTCGGTGAAGAGATAGGAGGCCGCAAAATGCACCGGTCTCAGCAAGCGCATGATAATCGATCCGTCCTTGACCTCCTCTCCAATCATAAAAGAACTATCAGACCTAGTCAAAAGATTAGTCACAAAACTCATGATGATGTAGAGGGTGATATCTGCCATACTGAAGCCTTGAATCAAAGACTCCTGCGACGAATCAAAGACTGCCTTCCAAAGATAAAAAGCAACAAAAGCCCCCATGACATCACCAATCCGATAAAGAAGAAAGTTGACTCGATAGGTGATTAATTCCTGAATCCCTGCATTGATAAAGGGTTTATAACGTCTCCACAATTTGACCATCTTAGAGCTCCTTTCGGTAGAAGCGACGGATAATATCCTCAATATCCGTATCCACCATCTTCAAATCACGGATTTCAAAATCAGACAGGGTTTGCTTGATAATATCAGCCGACTGGTAGCGGGAACTATCGAATTCAATATTGAGACTGTTTCCTTGTCTATCAATGGTCATATCCGAAAAATCTTCATAGTGAGAAACGAGGTGACTTTGACCTGGTAGTAGTTCAAAGGAGAGAGTCTTCATCTTGCCAAAGGTTTCCTTGAGCTGGTTAACCGTTCCATCAAAAATCTCCTGCCCCTTGTCAATCATAAAAATCCGATCACAGAGTTGCTCAATGTCGCTCAGGTCATGAGTGGTCAAGAGAATGGTTGTTTCTTCCTCCTGATTAATCTGGGTGATAGCCCGACGAATATTGTCCTTGACCGAAACGTCCAACCCAATGGTTGGTTCATCTAAAAAGAGAACCTTGGGATTATGAAGTAAGGAAGCCGCAATGTCCGCCCGCATCCGTTGACCAAGTGAAAGAGTCCGCACGGGATCTTTGATAAATTCCTTCAAATCCAAGACTTCATTCAAAAAGTCCATGCGCTTATGGAAAAGCGAGTCTGGCACATCATAAATTTCCTTCAAGACTGTATAGGTCTCTTGCAGTGCCAAATCCCACCATAGCTGGGTTCGTTGTCCGAAGACCACTCCAATATCCTTGACATAGTCTTGACGATTATCCTGCGGAATTTTGCCGTTGATTCGACAAAAACCAGATGTCGGTTTCAGAATTCCTGTCAGCATTTTGATGGTTGTCGACTTCCCAGCACCGTTGGCCCCGATAAAGCCTAAAATCTGCCCTTTTGGAACCTCAAAGGTTAAATCCTTGACCGCTTCAAAGGTCTGCTTTTCAGGATGAATAAAGGAGCGCAAAGCTCCTTTCAAACCTGGTTCCTTAACTGTTTTTACAAAATTTTTCTGAAGATGCTCTACTTCTATCATTGCCATACGTTTCTCAACATCCCATCATTAATTCATGTTACAAACCATTTCCCTACCTAACTCAGGAAAATAGAATCTTATCTCCTCACTATACTACCACTTTTACTTCCAAACGAACATAGGAAATTCAAAAATAATTATTATATTTTATCACAAACCAAAAAACCTACCCTTATGGGCAGGTTTCTGTTTTGTAGTCTTCAGCTAGATTAAGCATTAACTTCTCATTTCAATTCTTTAGCCAAGATACTCATGTTTTCTTCTAGATTCTCTAGGTAGTTTTTATCATTTTTGGGATCGGCTTCTAAAGGATTGAGAGTTTTCAGTCTGACTCCCGTTGACTTGACGAGCGTTTCTGCCACTTTCGACGATGCATTGCTTTCGGTAAAAATCGTTTTAACTTTATAGGTTTTCACAAATTCTTGAATTTCAGTAAGCTGCCTTGCATTTGGCTCTTGTTCAGGAGAAACCCCTGCAATACCTAGCTGCTGCAAACCAAACCGCTTTGCTAAATACGAGAACGCAGTATGTTGAGTGACGAAAGTCTTTTGCTTAGCCTTATCAAAGATTGGCTGGTATTTTTGGGTCAATTCTTGAGCTTTAGTAATGAAATTCTTAGCATTTTTTTGATATATTTCCTTGTGTTCTTTATCGAGTTCAGACAGCTTATCTGCAATAATCTGTGCTTCTTCACCAGCTTTTTCAGGATCTAGCCATGTATGAGGATCATAAAGAGTTTTTTCATCGATTCCTTCGCCAGCTTCCACGTCTTCCAAACCCGGTACACGTTCCAGGGGCATTCCTTCGGAAGCTTCAAGTACTTTCACCTTAGATTTTTGCAAATTTGGATCCAAGCTCCCCGCCCACGACTCTAAGGTATGTGAATGATAGACAAAAACATCCGCATCATAGATAGCAGCTACATCATTAGCCGATGGTTCAAATGAATGGATCCCTGTACTAGATTGAATCATGCGAACATCATTCAAATCACCAGATACTTCCTTGACCATGGCATAAACCGGATAAAAACTGGTCACAATCTTCAAACCTTTAGCTTGCGGATCTTCCTTTTGAGTACACGCCCCCAGCATCAGAGCTAGTATACTCAGCATTAGTAATACTGCAGTTCTTTTTTTCATACAATACTCCTTCACCTCAGCTAATCAGTTACTTCTGTAATTGACACAGAAGCTGAAGAAGCAGATTGCAGCAAGGCTAGCAATTTTTCTACTTCTGCCATGATGTTATTATTATCCATAGTCCCTAAATTAAGATTATTTCGCAATCCTGTTAAGGTCTCAGTTGCATTGGATTTCAAACTTGGATCCTTCGTCTTTTCAAGTAAGTCTTCCGCCTCTTGCAACTTAGCTTCTACTTTAGCAGTTTCAACTTGAGGTACTTCTGGCTCAGTTGGTGTTTCCTCTTCAACTTCTTCTTGAGGTTTCTCTGGGCTAACAGCATCCTCCTTGTCATCTTTTTTACCTAAAACATGATCACTTGCATTCCCCCATCCATCGCTAGACTGTGGTCGTTCATCTGGATGTTCAACATAATACTTGATAGTTGCAAATAAATCCTCTAATGTATAGCCATTAGGAGCTCGGTAAGTCTTATCATCGAACCAAGCAAATTTGATGTTGTGGTAGTGATCCTTATGAGGGATAATCAGATTACCATTTTTTACTGCTACAGTATGCTCAACATTGTAAGGCAGACGAACGAGTGGTATCCGTTTCTCTCCTTGAACACGTTCGTAGATAGCAGCCGCACTTTCTCCACTTGGATTGGCTTTGGAATCATCTGTTGGTGCAGGTGGAAGCAGACCTTTTTCTTTAGTATACGCCTGAGCAGCTGCTTTTTCTTTAGCCGAAAGACTATCTTTTCCTATCCAGTGACTGTGTCCCATATGAGGGGTTACATAAGCATCTCCTTCGTCGCTGATAATATCCCGGGCATCAAAGATATATCCATCAGATGTCGTATATTTGTCAGCCAGCTGGGCTACCCGAACTTCGGTTTCAGTATACTCAATCTGTGAATTTGCTTTGCCTAGACGTTCTGGATGATTGATAGGCGCAAGAAATGCTAATAAGTCATCAATTAATTGCACCTTATCACTTGTTTCATCATTCAAACGCTTCACTAAATCATCCAAGGCTTGAAAATCTGACAAACGTCCCTTATTTTCTAGCAATTGCTGATGGGCCTGAGTCAGAAGACCATATACTTTATCGTAAAATTCTTGATTTTTCGGTTCAACTGATTCTTTCTTAGCTTGCAGGACATGAGATATGCTTTTCTGCTTCGCCAATTTATTTTCAATCGCTGTAATAATCTCTTTAGGCAAGTCTTTAGCTAAAAGATAGCGGGACACTCCTTTATCCTCTAGCACATAACCGTCAGCTATTTTCCTAACGACCTGCTGGATTAAATCCTTATCCAATGAATCCGCATGTTCCAAATTTAACTTTGGAGGAAGAATCGGTTTTAAAGCTGGTTGAGATGGAGTTGGTATAGGTCTATAAGGTGTCAATCCTAACATAGGTTTATTAGGCTGACTTATAAGAGGAATTGTCCGAGCAAGCTTTTCTTCCAATGCTGACATTTGTGTATAAGGAATAAAGTGATAATGATTACCATGCGGCACTGCTACTCCATTTTGGGTTCGACTAGTAATTTGTGCTGGATCAAAGATCAAGCCATCTGATTCAACATGACGCTGACTAAGTGGAAGATTATAAAGTTGCTGAAGGAGACTCTTAACATCTTCTCCTTGACTCGGTTGATAGTTGTTTGAAATTTGAGTAAAAGTAGGTTGTGTCTGTATCCAGCCACCGTTTCCATTATTATACGAAGGGCTGACTACAGTACTAGCTACTTTTCCTCTACCTGATAGGTAAGCTTGAGCTGCAGCTAGCTCACTAGGCGACAAATCACTTTTTGGGATATAGTGAAAATGATCACCATGAGGTACAATATACGCTTCTCCCGTATCCTCAATAATGTCTGAAGCATTAAAAACATAGCCATCATCTGTTGTGTAACGGCCTTGAGCTCTAGCTGTTGCTACTTCATTGCTTATTTTCGTAACATTATGACCATGTTCCTGTTTTTGACGATTAATCTCTTCCTTACTGCGAATATTATCCGCACGAGCTATATCTTTCAGATAAACATAATATTGTCCATTAACCTTGATAACATATCCACCCTTGACTTCATTGACAATATCCTCAGTCCTAAGTTGATAGTTGGGATCTTTCATCAAAAGATCTTCGCTGAAAATAGCATCATATGGAACTTTCCCATTATAATAATGATAGTGATCGCCATGAGAAGTGACATAACCCTGATCAGTAATTTTGATAACAATCTGCTCCGCGTTAATCCCCTCTTTTTTGCTTACTTCGTCAGGCGTTAACTCCTCAGACTTTTCAACACCTTGCTTACCATCAATATAGCTAACTCGATTGGATTTTTTAATCGAACTGTTTGCCTGATAATAACCTAACTGATGAGCAAAAAGACCCACAGTAGCAATGACAACAATTCCTGTTAAGTATTTCTTATTTTTTTCCATTGAATATCACTTTCTTTTTTGATTACATAGAATTCGCTAAAACCTATCACAATTTACAATTAACTCATAATATACCCCCAAAGAAATCATCTAAATATTTTTTCTATAAAATATAGAAGAAACCCAATTTTTAACAACTTACTAAACTAATTAACTAGTTAATTAACTGGTTAATATTTTACTCCTCATCATCTAGTCTGTCAAGATTTTTTTATTAGATTGTAAGAAAAATATTATTTGTTCTTTATTTGTCCAATTGTCATAATACAAAAAAAGCTTATCCTTTCGGATAAACTTTTTTAAAAATATATCAAGCTTCCTATGCTTTACCTTCTGAACCGAATACGTCGATACGTTCTTCAACTGATGCTTGGATAGCTTTTACACCGTCAGCCAAGAATTTACGTGGGTCGAAGAGTTTCTTCTTGTCGTATTCTGCTTCGTTTGCTTCGTAGTCGCGAGCGAATGCACGAGTTGCGTTAGCGAATGCGATTTGGCATTCAGTGTTAACGTTAACTTTCGCAACACCAAGTTTAATAGCTGCTTGGATTTGGTCATCAGGAATACCTGAACCACCGTGCAATACGATTGGGAAACCTGGAAGAGCTTCTGTCAATTTCTTCAAGTGGTCAAGGTCAAGACCTTCCCAGTTTGCTGGGTATGGGCCGTGGATGTTACCGATACCTGCTGCCAAGAAGTCGATTCCAGTTTCAACCATTGCTTTAGCGTCTTCGATTGGAGCCAATTCACCTTTACCGATGATACCGTCTTCTTCACCACCGATAGTACCAACTTCAGCTTCTACTGAGATACCTTTAGCGTGTGCTTTTTCAACAACATCTTTAGCCAATTTAAGGTTTTCTTCTACTGGAAGGTGTGAACCATCAAACATGATAGAAGTGTAACCAACTTCGATACACTCAAGTGCATCTTCGTAGTGACCATGGTCCAAGTGAATCGCAACTGGTACAGTGATGCCCATTGATTCTACAAGGTTAGCGATCAAGTTACGAGCAACTTTGTAGCCACCCATGTATTTAGCAGCACCCATTGAAGTTTGGATAAGCACTGGTGCTTTCTTAGCTTCTGCCGCACGCAGGATAGCTTGAGTCCACTCAAGGTTGTTTGTGTTGAATCCACCAACTGCGTAACCATTGTCACGAGCTGCTTGGACAAATTTTTCTGCTGAAACGATTGCCATTCTTATCAGGCCTCCTCTTATTTTTTGTGGTTAAACCACTTACATTGTTTATTTTATCACTTTTTCACTAAAATTGCTAGTTTTTCCTGAAATTTTAAAGAATTACAGGGAGACACTCAACCTTTTTAAGCGTATCTATTGCAAAAAGAAAAAGCTGACCGAAGTCAGCTTACTTGATGCGGAGAGAGGGACTTGAACCCTCACGACCTAAAGCGGTCACAGGATCCTTAGTCCTGCGCGTCTGCCAATTCCGCCATCCCCGCGATTGAGTACCTTACTAGTATAACAGGACAGCTAAGGCTTGTCAAGAATATTTTTTAGTTTATTTGAAAAAATCAACTTTCTACTCAATCAGCAAGACTGGGAAATTTAAACGAAAATGAAGCTAAGGCAGGAACACAGAAAACTCAGTGCTGCTGAGTCGCAACAAAGACAGCAACCGTTTGGTCGGGATCGTATTTTTCGAAGTCAAAAGTGTAGCTCCGATGAAGCTCATCTGTTTCTTCTGCCTGCCAAATCCTCTGCCAAGCATGAAGAACCGCTTGAGGATCCTCCTTATCTGCTTCAAACACTTGATAGTTCTGCTCGGATGTGTCAAAATCATAGACTTCCCCATCTGTCAAACGGCAAATAGAGAGACTGTAGTCTCCTTTGTAATCACTGGCATAGTCATGATAGACAGCATAGACCGGTTCCCCTTCAGAAAAAGCTTCTTTCACAGCTCCCTCTTGTTCCTGCCAGAGAGCTTGGATTTTTTCTATACAATGCTCATCTTGAAAATTATTAGTACGAATACTAGCTAAAATATTCAAAAACATCTTCTTCCCTCCTTTTGTTTTTCATTATAACATTTCTCTAGAAAAATCGCTTATCCTAGAAAAAGCAAGTCTATCTCTCCTGGCTCTTTTCTACCGCTGCTGTGATAAATGCCGTATAAAGACCTTCAGGTCGGTTCGGTCGGCTGGAAAGCTCTGGGTGATACTGACAAGCAACGAAGAATTTGTTTTCTGGGATTTCCACTATTTCGACCAAGCGATTGTCTGGTGAAACTCCCGAAAATACAAATCCGGCCGCCTCAAACTGCTCGCGGAAAGCATTGTTAAACTCATAGCGATGACGGTGACGCCGCTGCACGACTTCTTGATGGTCATAAGCTGCTGCTGCCTTAGAGCCACGCTTAAGCTTAGAAGGATAGAGCCCCAGTCTCAGCGTCCCACCCAAGTCTTCGACATCAATCTGATCACGCATGAGATCAATAATCGGAAATGCTGTGTCTGGATTGAGCTCCGCTGAGTTAGCATCTGCCAATCCCAGGACGTGACGGGCGAATTCGACACAGGTTAGCTGCATGCCCAAGCAAATCCCCAACATAGGCACATCCTGCTCACGCGCATAGCGGATTGCCTGAATCTTACCCTCAGTTCCTCTCTGACCAAAACCACCCGGAACGATAATCCCATCCGCACTTCCAAGAAGCTCTGCTGCGTTTTGGGCAGTTACCTGATTCGCATCAATCCAGTCAATCTTAACCTCCGCATCATTGGCATAGCCGGCATGCTTCAGCGCTTCGACAACTGAAATATAGGCATCTGGCAACTCAACATACTTACCGACCAGAGCAATATGAACCTGCTTTTCCAGACTCATCACTTTCTCAACCATAGCTGACCACTCTGTCATATCCGCTACCGGTACATCCAGTTTCAGATGGTCGCAGACGATTTGGTCCATCTTTTGGGCCTGCAAATTAAGAGGAATTTGGTAAAGATGCTCTACATCCAGCGACTCAATGACCGCATCAGGCGCTACATCACAGAATTGAGCCAGTTTGTTTTTGATGTTTTGTCCAACTGTTTGCTCAGTCCGAATGACCAACATATTTGGCTGAATCCCCAGACCTCGCAGCTCTTTGACAGAATGTTGAGTCGGTTTGGTCTTCATTTCACCGGCTGCCTTGAGATAGGGCAGGAGAGTTGTATGGATATACATGACATTGTCTGCTCCGACGTCAGCCTTCATCTGGCGCAAAGCTTCTAAGAAAGGAAGAGACTCGATATCCCCCACTGTACCACCGACCTCTGTGATAATCACATCCGAGTCCGTCGTCCGTGCTGCCCGCTTGATCTTGTCCTTGAGAGCATCCGTAATATGCGGAATGACTTGGACCGTCGCCCCCAGATACTCGCCTTTACGCTCCTTGCGTAGGACTTCGCTATAGATCTTACCAGTGGTGACATTGGAGTATTTATTGAGATTAATGTCAATAAAACGCTCATAGTGCCCCAGATCCAGATCCGTCTCAGCTCCATCATCTGTCACAAACACCTCCCCATGCTGATAAGGGCTCATGGTGCCAGGATCAATGTTGATATAGGGGTCAAATTTCTGAATCGTAACCTTGAGGCCTCGGTTCTTCAAAAGCCGACCCAAGCTAGCTGCCACAATCCCTTTCCCGATAGAAGAAACTACACCGCCAGTGACAAAAATATATTTAGTTGACATACGTGCTCCTTTTCATAAAACAATTCATTTCAGCAACCACGTCGTTGCTGGAAACTTATCTAGAGGAGGATTTCCCATATTCTGTCTGAAAAAGAAAAATAGCTCCCTGAAAACAGGAAGCTCTGACCTCTAAAAGAGGTGCCCGAACAGTATGATATCGCAAACCTAAAAAATTGTCAAATGTTTTCATTCGGTTTTCATTCATTCTCACCAATACTAATAACATGTATTTCAAATTCTACATCAGGCATGGACTCTGCTAAATCGTGTCGGATTCCTTTCAAGATGTCCGACTTCTTATCTTAAAAATCTTCATGCCGTTTCTCACCATTCTGATAAGAATTCTTCCTGCCGATTATCCTCCCTGATTTTTTTAACCTTTCGAATAAATAAAAATCTAATGATAAAACATAAGGCATTCAAGATAACAAACATATAAACGAAAGTAATCCAGTTGATCTGGAATGGCATATAGTCCCCTGTCTGAAGAGAAGTCATAATCTGGATATTCCTTGCAGCATAGACGGCCACAGGCAGAGTGAGCAAGAAAAGTAGATTGCTAATCACAATGTAGGGGTTAAGCAGGATACGATAAACCTCTCTCTCCTCATATCCTAGTAAATCAAACATCAATAGAGTCTTCATATTACCATTCAAGCCAATAAACACCGCTAGGTAAATCAATAAACAGCCTGTTATAACACCGATACTTTGGTTGATAATAGCGCTTGCTTTGTTGGAAGTTTGACTTCTTTGAATCGCTGATAATTTTTCCTCTAGGGAGCGAGTTTTTCCCTGACCTTTTTCTTGAGCGTTATTGGTCAATCTGCCATTAAAACGATCGTCAGCTTCATTTACCATAGCGGATGCTTGGCCTCTTGGAATATATATCGTCTTTAAATCAGCATTCTCCGCAAATCCAGCTATCTTTATCTGATGCCGCTTTCCCTTTACTCTTAACTCTAGAGTATCCCCAACTTTAAGACCGTAATTCTCCCGCAATTCAGGGTTTACAAAGACACCTTGTGTGGGATCTAGAATTTCTCCCTTACTGTCAATCAGCTGAAATAAGTCATTTTGACTGGTAAATGAAAGCGCCTGATAGGCTATAGTTTCGCCTTTTATCATTAAATCAACATCGTATCTCAGATAGGTTACAGAATCTGAAGCTGACTCAGCCTCCTCCTTTCGGTAGTTATCATAGCTGATATCATAAGAATAGTGCCGGCCGACCTTCTGAGATTCAAGGATTTTAGAGGAGCTAAAAGTAAGAGACAAGCTTAAGACAAACATGATGCTAAATGTAACGATAGCAATCAACAAGAGACCTAAGGTGCTAAAATGATTTAGAGTTAGCTTAAATTTGAATTTATGCTTCATCGGCAGCTTTTGAATCAACTTCTCTATCAAACCGGGACGGATGCTTTTCCCGTCTGTCTGTTTCATCATTAAAGCCAGATCTGTTTTTCTCACCGTCAGTCCTGCCAAATAAGTAAGAGCTCCTAGGAAAAGACTTAGGAAGAGGGTTCCCGTCATAACCGACTGCAGAGAAAGTCCTTTACTCAATCCTTGTACGAGATAGGTCTGGCTATTAGCAGAAAGGAGGATGTCAGACCCCCAGAAGCCCAAGACTAAGCCAAGCAAGGAACTGAGCAAGGATAAACCGCTGATTAATAGCGCATAGCTTGCTAGCACACTGGAGAAAGAAAAGCCAAGGGACATCAGCTGGGCTAGCTGCACTCGATTTCTTTGGAGCGTCCCTCTGATGAATAAGGATAAAATGAGGGAGAAAATGGCTACCATGGCGACAGTAATGTTTCGAATCAAGACCTGATTGCTTTTCAATGCTGTAAGATAATCTGACTCATTGCCTGATAATTGCTCTCCACCTAAACGAAGTAAATTGGCATCAATCGCGAAATGAACGAAGAAGTACATAAAGGAAATGAATATTAAAATCAGAGATAGAATGGACACCATTGTCCTCTTAGCAAAAAAGTCTCTGGATAGATATTTAAATAGCAACCCCATATTAAATCTCCCAACTCATTTGATTCGGTGACAGCTTCTCCATATTCATGTCGTCCCTAACAATACGGCCATCTTCTAAGATCAGTATTCGGTCAGCTGTTCTGGCAATTTCTCGATTATGTGTCGTAAAAAGGATACTGGTCCCGTAGGTTTGCTTGATAGCATGCAATAAAACAATAATGTTCTTACTATTTTCGCTGTCCAGAGCACCCGTCGCCTCGTCACAGAATAAGACAGCCGGTTTCTTGATCACAGCTCTGGCAATGCAGACCCTCTGTTGCTCACCGCCCGACAGCTGATGAGGATATTTGTTCAAAAGTTTCTCAATTCCCAGTAGCGAAGCCAATTCTTCTAGGTCCGCTGTCTCTGCGGCATACTTGCTGCCCAGCTGAATATTCTCCTCCACTGTTAGATTAGGAATTAACATATAGTGCTGAAAGACCAAACCAATGTCTTCTCTCCTAAACTTAGCCACTGCCGATTTGCTCAGCTGACCTATCTCCTTTCCTTTGTATAAGACCTGTCCAGAACTTGGTTTCAGTAAAGACGATAAGATATTAAGCATAGTTGACTTTCCTGAGCCGCTGTGACCCAAGATTGCTACAAACTGCTGATGATCAATTTTTAGGTCCGTATTCTGCAGGACATACCTGTCCTCATATTTTTTACTGATTGATTTAGCTTCTAATAGCGCTTCTGTCATGGCACACTCCTTTTCTTTGTTTATTATACCATTTTTTATTGAGTAATGTCTCCTATTTTCAGAAAAGCAAACTATAATCAATTCCCACCTTTCTCATTTTTTCAACTATGACTCTGACAAAAGAAATCAAAAGCATGCAAAAAAGCTCCCTAAAAACAGGAAGCTGATAGTCTATAAAAATCGGAAAGCCTCTTCCATTTAATTTTCCTCAATACTAATAACATGTGTTTCGAATTCTACATCAGGCATGCACTCTGCTAAATCGTGTCGGATTCGCTCCAAGGCTTCCAGACGCATTTCGACAGAGGTATTGGCATTCCCCTGAATGATGAAAATAGCATCCTTGGTCTCCTCATCAAACTTATAATACTCGCTGTCACGAACATCCAGCCAAGCCAAAATGCCTTTGGCATCCCGATAGACATAGTCCGTCTTGGCAACATGCTTCTCCTTGGACAAAATAGGCAGAAAAACATCTTCCTTTTGGCTTACGGTGAATTCTATCTGATCTTCAATCTTATCAAAATCATGCCCTCCAATAGCCAGTAGGGAATGCAGGGCTTCGACATTATAAATATCAATAATGCTATTAATATGAGGGAGCGAGCCTCGGTGCTGGATATTGCGAATCAGCGCGGGAACCGTCGGAGGATTTTTCTTGACACTGCGACCTACGCGCTGCAGTATTTCTATATAACCTTGAACCACTGGCGACTCAAGCACCTCATCCAAGTCGCATGCCAGAGCCCAGTCTTCCATTTCCTTTTTCTTTTTTAGAAATGAGGAAGACAGTTTTGCATGAGGATTGACATTCTTGGCAATCCCGATAACGACACTCTTAATGCCTAAATCACTCAGACTCTTATCAATGACAAATTTCATAGCAGCATACCTCCATCTTTTCTTTGTTAAATTTTATTAGTATTCTACACCTTCCGAACTTATATTTCAAGGAATATTAAAAGAAACAAAGGATTTCGTCCCTTGCTTCTTTTGGTTGATTTATTCTTCCTCTTCGGTCTCCGTGTCTTCGTCAGAGTAGTCGTCATCTTCTTCGTTGAGTTCGACTTCTTCACCTAGATCATCTGGAGCGATTTCGTTGATTTCAGCATCGTAAGCTTCCACTTCATTCTTCTCATCGTCTGGATTTTCCTCATCGTATGAGAGAGCTGGATCTGCTTCGTAGCCGTCCTCATCTTCTGGATCGTCATCGCTGTAGTCAATGGCATCCTCGTCGCCATCCATAAAGGCATTGACGCGTTTCTTCTTGCGTTTCTTAGGTGCGTCGTCCTCATCAGTCTCTTCCAAAGCAATGATTTCTTCATCCACTTCGTCGATAGCATACCATGAACGCAGGCCCCATTTATTATCCCCCAGCGGAATAAAGCTGCCGTCTACATTGAGTTCTGTGTAGAACAATGGCAGAGCATCACGAATCTCACTGTTTGATTTTTCCAGATAGTTTTGAATTTCATTGACCAGATCATTAAAATACATCTCATGATCGCGGCCGCGGGCTTCCAAAATGGCACGCGCCACTTCAATCATAGAAAGCTCACTTTTTTCCTGTCCAGCAAATACTTCTAATTCCAAAGTTGATCTCCTTTAAGATTAAGTAAAGGCTTGTCGCCCTCTTGCAATTTTTCGCTACTTTCTATTGTACGATAAATTTCTATTTTCGTCAAAAGAAAATCCAGGAAAAATCACGGAACAAGTACAAAAAAGAAACTAGTGCATTTATACACTAGTTTCAAATAATCTCATTTTGAATGATGAAGCTTATTTCACTTTCGCAGTGCTAGTAATCACTTCAACAGCTTTCTTGATAGCGATGTCGTGTTTCAGCATATCTTCTGACAGCAATTGACGAACACGTTCTACTTCCATGTTGTAGTCTGTAGCCAATGAAGTTACTTCTGCTTCGATTTCTTCTGCGCTAGCTTCAAAACCTTCAGCTTTAGCAACAGCTTCTACGACAAGGTTTGTCTTAGTGCGTGACTCAGCATCTGCTTCGTATTGCTTGTGCAGGTCTTCCTGAGTAGTGCCAGTGATTTGGAAGTACATGTCAGGTGAGATTCCTTGGCGCTGCATATTGCCCAAGAATTCATTAACAGCGCGGTGCACTTCTTCGTGGACCATTTCTGCTGGCAAGTCAACGATTTCAGCGTTTGCTACTGCTTGATCAATAGCTGCTGCTTCTACCGCATCGTTATAGGCTGTTTCCTTAGCTTCTGACAATTCTTTGCGGTACTTTTCTTTCAGCTCGTCAAGAGTTTCCACTTCTTCGTCGATATCTTTTGCAAGTTCATCGTCCAATGCTGGAACTTCTTTTTCTTTAACTTCGTGAATAGTTGTCACAAACTTAGCTTCCTTGCCTGCCAAGTCTTCTGCTTGATAGTCTTCTGGGAAGGTTACGACAACATCCACTGTTTCACCTGCACTGTGGCCAACCAACTGCTCTTCAAATCCTGGGATGAATTGACCACTGCCAAGTCCAAGTGAGAAGTTGTCACCCTTGCCGCCGTCAAATTCAACGCCGTCAACAGATCCAACAAAGTCAATCACAACTGTATCACCGTCAGCTGCTGGACCTTCTTTGAGAACCAACTCAGCCAAGTTGTTGCGCTCACGCTCAATACGCTCATCTACTTCAGCATCAGTCACTTCTTTAGTAGCTTCAACAGTTACTTCCAAGTCTTTGTAAGCACCCAGCTTAACTTCTGGCTTAGTGACTACTTCAGCTTTGATGACCCAATCTTGACCTTTTTCCATAGACTCAACATCAAACTGAGGCTGAGCAACTACTTCGATACCTGCTTCTTTAACAGCCGCTTCGTATGCTTCTGGAAGAAGAGCGTTCAAAGCATCTTGGTAGAGGGCTTCTTCACCAAAACGTTGGTTGAAGATAGCACGTGGAAGGCGACCTTTACGGAAACCTGGTACAGCAATATCTTTTTTTACTGAGTTAAATACACGGTCCAAGGCAGGCTTGATTTTCTCTTGACTGATGCTAAAAGTCAAAAGACCGCGATTTGTTTCTTTGTTTTCAAATGATACAGACATTCTGTCATTTCTCCTTAAAATTTATTGAATACAACCCATTATAGCATAATTAGAGTTTTTTTCAAAATTATTTTTCCTTTTATCCTTTCCTGATTTTATCCTCTGTATAGGCCGCTCTGGCGCCGCCAATTAGCTTGGGACGGCTGGCTAAAGCTGTGACATGGGCAGATCCCAATTCCTTGAGAATCGGTCGGATAGGAATCTGCACGTGCTTGACATGCATACCGATAGCAGTATCGCCAATATCCAGCCCCGCCTGAGCAACGATAAACTCCACCTCAACAGGATCCTTCATGTATTGGAAAGCCGCTAGCTGACCGCTGCCTCCAGCATGAAGAGTAGGCAGAACATTGACTATCTCCAAATCCTTCTTGTTCGCCAAGGCTCTTTCGACTACGAGGGCCCGATTGAGATGCTCACATCCCTGAACTGCTAGAAAGATACCTTTCTCTTCTAAGATATCCAGTATGGTTTTGACAATGACCTGTCCGACTTCCAGACTGGAATTCTGACCGATATGGCCTCCGACAACCTCACTAGAAGATAGGCCCAGAACAAAAATATCTCCCTTGACCAAGGCAGCCTTGTCCAAAACATCTAGAACAATCTGACGAGTTTCCGCTCCAATCTTAGCTAAGTCCATGTCCCACCTCGTTTATTTCACTGCGATCGTCTTTTTCAAACCCTCTGGGAAGGCTTTGTAGAGGGCAAAACCGACTGCTAAACCAAAAGCATTCTGCATAAAATTACTTAAGATTTCGGCTAGGGCAGCACCGACACCATTCATGATACTACCAAAGAGGGCATAGCCACCGACCATAGCTCCTGCGGCCAAGACCAGACCAAGATAGCGACTCTTGCCCTCAAAGCCAGCAAAGAAACCCTGAAGTCCGTGGCAAATTAGGCTGAAAATCATCCACTGAGGATAGCCCGCAATCATATCAATCAAAAAACCTGAGAGTCCTCCGACAATAGCCGCTTCCTTGCGACCAAAGTAGAAGGCTGTAAAATAAATCCCTGCATCCAGCAGCGTCAAAAATCCTGTCGGAGTTGGGATTTTTAAAAAATTCCCCAAAACCACAGATAGAGCTGTGATAAAAGCTAAGATAACTAATTTTTTAACTTGATGATTTCTCATACTGAACTACCCCATATTGATCTGAGCGCTGAATCGCTCGGTAAACAAAATCTTTAGAAACTTGAACTGCTGCAAGCGCTGACTTGCCGATAAGCAGCTGACTGGCAATGCTGGAAGCAAATGTGCAGCCTGCTCCGGTATTGTTGCTGGCCAGCACTGGCGATTCCATGACCTCAAAATCTTGACTGTCATAGTAAACATCCACCGCCCGCTCCTTGCTCAAGCGATTGCCGCCCTTAATCACCACATGCTCGGCTCCCAAATCATAGAGCTCCTTGGCTGCAGCCTGCATATCCTCAAGAGTTTTGATTTCTTTTTGGGTCAATAGCTGAGCTTCTGCCAAATTTGGCGTGATGATGCTAACATAAGGGAAAAACTTGATGATTTCTTCTCTCAGTGCACTGACTTCCAAGTCATGATTTTCCTTGCAGACCAGAACAGGATCCAGCACAACTGGTATATCCGCATGCTGCTTGACAAAAGCCAAAACCTGCTCTGCTATTTCCAGATTGGGTAAAAGTCCTATCTTAATAGCAGAAAAAGGAACATCCTTGAGACTGGCTAACTGCTGGGCAAAAACCTCTTCCTCAACTGGAATGACCTCAAATCCCTTATCAGTCATAGCCGTCAGGCAAGTCACAGCTACGAATCCATGCAAACCGTTGACTGTGTAGGTAGCCAAATCAGCGTGTAGCCCGCCGCCGCTGAAAATATCATTGCCCGAAAGGGCTAAAATCAACTTATTCTTCATAACGAATCTCCTTTAGATAAAGGCCGTTAGGACCGGCTGTTGGCCCTGCCAGATGGCGATCTTTCTCCGCTAATATCCTCTGAATCTGCTCCACCGGCATGCGCTTGTTGCCAATCTTGAGCAGAGTACCGACCATATTGCGGATTTGCTTGTAGAGAAAGCCATTGCCCGAAAAAGTAAAGACTAGAAAATTACGCTCTGCATCAAAGCGGACCTTGGCCTCGGTAATGGTCCGAATCTTGTCTTCCACGCTGGTTCCCGAAGCCGTAAATCCAGTAAAATCATGCGTCCCCTCTAACTGAGCAATCGCTTCTTCTATGAGACTCAGCTCCAAAGGATAAGGATAATGCGTGGCATAATGGCGCATCATAGGATTTTTGGGCCGGCCGATATCCACCAAAAATTCATAGGTCTTGCTGTGCTTATTGTAGCGAGAGTGAAAATCGTCCGACACCTGCTCCACACTAATAAAATCAATATCTTCCGGCGTCTGGGTATCCAAGGCAAAACGCAATTTCTCTTCATCCCGCTCTTCTGGTAAATCAAAATGCAGCACCTGGCCCAGAGCATGGACACCGCTGTCGGTCCGGCCCGCTCCATGAATGACCACAGGCTGGCCTTTATTGATACGGGTCAGGGTCTTTTCAATCTCTTCCTGAACACTTCTGGCATGGGGCTGTCGCTGAAAGCCAGCAAAGCCATAACCGTCATAGGATATAATCGCTTTATAACGTGTCATGTGTTTATTTTAGCAGGAAAAAAAGCCCCCAGCAAGCCCTAAAAGCAGGAACTGTCCGGGGACAGATCTTTTTAAAATATCGTTTAAGAATCAGGGATTTTTTCTGTTCCGACTTGCCATTATGCAACAAAACAACCCATCTGAATCAGACTATCAGTGACGACACAAACAGAACTAATTCAAATGGGTTATTGATTGCATATTGCTAAAGGTCATTATTTGCAGTTACACATCAGCAGATCTGACACTATTTCTTAGGAACCCCAAATGGAGTTTTCATCCATAAAGCTGTTGGTGTTCTTGAGTAATTGCGTAAAGACAGCATACTTGAAGTCCTTGGTTGCCCGTTCATCGACACGAGACTTCTTCAGATCCTTGTCAACAGCTTCTGCAAAGCCGGCTTTCAGTTCTTCATAAGTACTATAGACTTTTCCGTTGACAGTCACCGGCTTAATACCTGAGCTTTGTGCTTTATCCACAACTTTTCTGAAGTAAGCTTTCTTGAAGGCTTCCATGGTTTCAAATTCGCCTTCAGAAATTTGCTTGATGATAAAGTTATCGCTCAAACCAGTCACACCTTGTTCATTGGCTGTCTTGCGGTGTTTATTGGAAGCATAGCTTACAAAGCCTTTTTCATAGCCATAGTAACCCCAAATTCTGAAGGTATTATGCTTGAACATCAAGGCTCCTGGCGCTCCAGTATTGTTTTGACCGCCACCATAGATACCCGTCATGAAGTCGATAGAAATGTAACTAGAGTCATAGTCAGCAGGATTATAAGTTCGATTGTCAACTGCACGGTTAGACAGCAAGCCTTGATCAACCAAGTCCTCTACAGATGAAACTGACATGGCCGCTTTCTCCTCTGCCGTCAAGTCTCTTACGACGTCGTATTGGGTTCGAGGATCCACAACTTTCGGTTCAACCTTCTTGAACCATTTGGCTGCTGCTTCATTTCCTTTGGCAACAACGGCTTGTCCCTCAAGGTAATCCAGCAGCATGAGGGTATCATTATATCCCTTCATGTAATGGTCGATGTCTGCTCGGTTCTTGAAGAGACTTGGCGAGCTATTGAAAATGAGACTGCCATCATTTGGACGATCAAAGGCCATATTGAGACCAAGAGCACCCCAGCCTGGCTGACCAGGAACAGGTGATTGGAGCATCCCTTGGGCATAGCCTTCTGGTCCGATACCTTGTCGTCTGCCATGGCCGCCCAGATAAATATCTCTATCGTTGACGTGGGTGAGCTCGTGCGTGAAGACGGACACACCGTATTCCGTCAAGAGGTCAAAGGCCTCGAAGTTCACACGGATTGAACCAGCAGCGTGGGCGCCATAGCCATTTGACTTGTACCAGCCACCAGCTCTGCCGCCAACTAGGTTAAAGAACTCGCGGGATGGTGCATAAGGATTGCCCTTATTATCATTTCCGTTGACATCAATCCAGCCACGTCCTTCCACATCAAAACCATCCCATACAGCCGTTACATTTTGCTTGACCATTCTGGACTTGATATCATCTGAGAGCAGTTTGTACCAAGTGTCTACGTGATTTCGATGCTGGGTCGCTACTTCCTTGATGCGTGCGTTAAATCGTTCATCAGACCATGACCGGCGCTTGTCTCTGTTGACAAAGGCCATCGTGCTATAGTTTGACAGAATAGCTAAGCGCGTATTTTTCAAGGTTAGCAGCGGAAGGATATAGTTGCTGAAATATTCAGAGTTGAGGTTGTCAAAGACACGATACTTAGCAGACTTGATCTCCTCTACTTCTGACTGGCGCTCTTCAAACTGAATAAAGCCTCGAGTTGCATCCTTGAACCAAGAATCCATGTCTGCAAAGTCAGTCAGCAGGCGACGGTTGTAATCCAAGTAAGCAACCAAATCACTAGACTTGGACTCAGCCTTCAACTGACGTGCAAACATATTGACATTGTCTGCCCCTTTCAGTTGATTTTCTGTCGAACGACCAATCTTAATCAAGCGATCCAGCAATGGTACTTTTTCACCATAGAAGTCTGGTTTGAAGAGCACCAGCTCCTTGAGGTTATAGTCGCCAAACTTGAGATCGTAATAACGGTTGAGGTAGGTCAGACCGAGCATGATAGCGGTCTTGTTCTCTTCGATTTTAGCTTTCAGAGACTCGTTGGCTGCTGGGTTGTCAGCATGGAATCTTGTCCATTCATTGGCCAGGAGCTTACCAAGCATATCCTGCAAGTTGGCTTTCACCTCAGCCAGAGATTCATCCAAGAAGAGGCGCTTCACTTTATTGACCTTATCATTATCATTAGGCAGACCAACAGAACGATAGACTTCATCACTGTATAGTTCAAAACTCTTCAAGCTCTCTGTCAGCTGAGTCAGCAAGTCTTCTTTGACCGCCGTTGAGTGATTTGGAGTATAGACCGTACCAAGCTCTGCAATCTGATATTCTGGCAGAGCCGTCTGTTCAAATCGTGCTTGATTTTGAAGATTGTAGATGGTCT
The DNA here is from genome assembly GCF_000286495.1 of Streptococcus sp. AS14. Classification (NCBI taxonomy): domain Bacteria; kingdom Bacillati; phylum Bacillota; class Bacilli; order Lactobacillales; family Streptococcaceae; genus Streptococcus; species Streptococcus sp. AS14. Next base: position 153,205 of record NZ_ALKI01000016.1, on the reverse strand, counting down.
TGCTTCCGTCTGCAAAATGGACTAAGATCTTATCTGCATCCGTTCCGCTAGCAACAAACTGGTTGCCCTTCAAGGCTTGAACTGCTAGAACTTTCTTAGTCAACAGGTCGCCCGCCTTACCAGCGTCCACCAGCTTATTGGCCTCATGAATCAAGAACTCTTTATTGTAGAAAGGCATAAAGCGTTCTATGTTTTGATAAAGCTGTTCATTTTCTGACTTGTATCCTGGTTTATCTTGATAAGTACTTGCTCTCAAGATAGCAGCATTTAGCTTCTCAGTTGTTACTTCATTTGCGCTGGTTTGTTCAAGAGCCGTAATCCGATAGCTCTTTACTTTTTGCTCCGCTTCAGCTTCTGTCAAGCGACGGAACTTGGCATCTTTTCCTGTCTTGGTTCCAGAGCTGTGTCCCTGAACACCAAAAAGGTTTTGGAGTTTTTGCCCCATCCAAGCGTCGGTAATCTCATTATCTGAGCTAAAGAGCTCTTTTCCGTTCACTACTGTAGCATAGCTGACAGTGTCATTGATAGTTCCATACGGCCAAATGGAAGCAGCGATACCAGCCGCATTTCTTGAGGCTGCATCCTCCAACTTACCTTTGGCAACTGACTGAGTTAGCTTGCCCCAATTACCCCAGCCTGAACCTGAATAGTCAGTGAAGTTTTGAGCGACCAGCATACCTGCATTTTGACCACTCTTAACCCAAATATCTGCTTCGACATAAGCTCGGCTTACCAAGGACATGGCGTTGGTGCCTGCGATACCGGCTGTGACAGAGTTTCCACCCTTGGACTTAATCTGGCCCTTAAAGGAGACATTTTCAACTCGAGATTGGCCTTCTATATTGTTAACCAGACCGGCTATATGGTCTCTTCCTTCCAAGTATCCTTGGACATTGACATTTTCGATTACTCCTTTATTCTTCAAGCGGGCAGCAATTGTCGCAATTGTATCGCCCGCTTGCGAATCTGGATAAACCATATTGACCCGCTTAAAGTCAATATCCTTGACCGTTCCGCCAGTAATAGTATCAAATAGAGGATGCGCCAAGTCTAAAATCGCATGGCGCTCACCATTTTGCCCACCAATCAGCTGGCCTTTGAATTCACCTGGCAGGTAAGACTTGCTGTTGGCTGGTTTATCAATCAGTTTGGCACTGATACTGCGGCCCAGAATAAAGGTTCCAGAAGGATCTTCCTTGATACCGTCCAGGAGGTCTTGGAAGTCATAATAGACATTTCCTTCACGCTTCTTGGCCTTTTCCAGATAGAAATCAAAGCTGTTTTGAAGACCAGTTGCGCTTCTTTGCAGCAAGTCTGGCAGCTGAGCCTGAATCTTGAAGACAGGCTGGTTATCAACGACCACTTCCTCAATAGAGGTAACCGGCAGTACAGTGTCCTTGAACTGGTCGGATGTAAAGTGCAGATAATATTGGTCCAGATTTGCTGGTTTTTCAGCCAAAGTAGGCATCAATTTTGTCTGGCCATTTTCAACCTTCATCAAGGAGACATTAGTAATCGATTTGAGCTCTACCTTCTTCAGGTCAAGCTGGACTGTCTCTTGAGCTAATTCCTGACTTTCAGAGCCATTTCCTAAGTCATAAGACAGAGTCGTCTCAATCTTATATGGTGTATAGTAGTCCAAACCACTGAAGCTAGCAGTCAACTGGCCTGCCGCCAAGTTCTGCTCTGCTATCAGCTGGCCATCTTTCTTCAGACGAACATGAGCACTAGTAAAGGCTTGATCCCTGTCCGTCAGCTGGTATTGAATCTGAGCTGATTTCTGCAATTCATCCTTCTTAACCGCTGAAACAGTCAGAGTTGGTGCTGCTTTAAGGGCCAATAAGTCGGCCAAAGCCTGCTTAAGTTGGTTGACACCCGCATCTACTTCATCTTGACTTGACGAAGTTTGATAAACCGACTCAGCCATATTCTTAATTGCTTGCAGCTGCTGGTAGGATTGATTGGTGTAAACTGCAGGATCCACAGCCGCTGCTAAAGCTAGCTGCTTGCTTAATTCTTCTTTATTGATGCGAGCCTTGCTACCCCGAGTGACCACTGTATTAACTGCTTCATGCAAGATTCTTTCAGTTGTTTGTGGCTCCGATATGCGATTTCCGTCCAAGACTTCATAGCTGGTTACAATTTCTTTTTGTCCTGGAGTTCCATCGACAGTGGTCTCCTCATCAAGATACTTGCTATCATCAGTCTTGTTGACAACTTGAGGTTCAATCGTTTCTAGCTTGATGTCTGTATGCAGACTAGGCTGTTCTGGCTGAACTGTTGACTCACCATTAACGCCACCTGTGTATTCTGGCAAAGCTGGCTCAACTGGAGCCACGTCACTAACTGTAGCTACTGGAGCATCATAGACTGGATTGTCTGCTTGAACTGCCGATTCGCCGTTAACGCCGCCTGTATATTCTGGGAGGGCGGGCTCAACCGGAGCCACGTCACTAACTGTAGCTACTGGAGCATCATAGACCGGATTGTCTGCTTGAACTAGCGATTCGCCATTAACGCCGCCTGTGTATTCTGGGAGGGCGGGCTCAACTGGAGCCGTGTCTCCAACTGTACCAACTGGGGCAGTATAGACTGGAGTTTCCGCTTGAACTAGCGACTCACCGTTCACAGCACCGCTGTACTCTGGCAAGGCAGGTTCTTGTAAACTTTCCCCTTTTGCCGTTTCTATAGGTGGATTTGACGGCTGAGGAGCTGGACTAAGATTTGGAGTTGGAGCTGGAGTTGGAAGATTCCCTATATGGCCAGAATCACTTTCATCAGGATTCAGCTGATACAGCACCCCTGCTTGAGCAGCTCGATCAATAGAATCAGAATCCTCTTTTGCAGCTTCTGACACTTCTGCTTGCGCTTGAGCCTCTTGACCAGCTGGCAAAGAGGTTATCTTGGTCTCTGTCAAAGTACGCAAATCAGAAGCGGTAAAGTAACCGATATAGTTATAGCCTGCAATAGTCACATCTGCTTCAGAAACTGTTGACGAAACCGCAACTTGACGGTTATATGAAAGCAATTCCCGATTTTCTAGCGCAAACGCTTGAGGAGACTGTAACACAGTTTGTCCCAAGCTACCTAGCAAAAGCACTCCTAGTAACTTACCAGATTTCTTTCGTGAGAATACCAAGACAGCCAAAATAGCCGTTCCCGCAAATAAGCCGAGAAGCGGCTGACCATTATTTCCTGTACGCGGCAAGACAGCTTGCCCATCTTGCTTCCGATAAATCAAGTAATAATTTTCCCCTGTTTGCAGATTTTCAGGCAGACCTTTCTTAATCAGCCCTTTTTCCTGCTCTGTTAGCTCTTGCTCTTCAACAAAAGTATAGTGAGCAGTCGCACCGTCTCCTACTTCATCTGCAGCAACAGTCGAGCTGGACAAAAAGCTCCCAAAAATCAGAGCTGCAATGGCAACTGAGCCCACACCGACAGACAATTTGCGAATCGAATATTTCTGAATTCGCTCCTGCACTTTTTCAAAACGTTTCACTTTATAAATCCCCTTTTTCCTAAAATGTATAAAGCTAATCTCCCAATATCTCCCTAGCCAACTCCCCAGCAGGCTAAAAAGATGCGTTTTATACATATAGTATTATCATATATCTTTTAGGAAATTTTTACAATAGATTTTACTTAAAAAAACAATTAATTTTTGTAAAAGTAAATAGAGAAAATCTCTTTACGCTTTTTATTGTGAATTTCTTTTAATTAAAAGGCTGATTAGAGCTGCTCTCTTACTTGACTAGATTTGCCAAATGTCCTTCTAGAAAACATAAAAAGAACAGCATTAGGCTGCTCCTTTTTATATGATTACAAATCTTCCAAGGCATCTTTCATTTTGTCGAAGAAGCCTTTTTTCTTAGGATTGACCGAGATATTGCCAGCTTCCGCAAATTCTTTGAGGGCCGCTTTTTGACGGTCGTTGAGGCCAGTCGGTGTCACAACATTGACAGTAACATACTGGTCACCCATGCTTCCACCACGCAGACTCGGTGCTCCCTTGCCACGCAGGCGGAAACGCTTGCCAGTCTGTGTTCCTTCTGGGATATTCAGCTCCACATCCCCGTGAACAGTTGGAATATCCACACTGTCACCAAGAGCTGCTTGGACAAAGTTGAGATTGAGCTTGTAGTAAATGGTAGAGCCATCTCGCTCAAACTTATCACTCGGCTCAACTTGGACCACGACGTAAAGATCTCCATAAGGACCGCCATTAAAGCCCGCTTCACCTTGACCAGACAGACGAACCTGCTGACCAGTTTCCACACCAGCAGGGATTTTCACCTTAACGCTGTGAGCCTGTTTTTCATGCCCCGTTCCGTGACAGGTTTCACAAGGACTTTTGATTTCTTTTCCTCGGCCATGACAGACATCACAGGTCACTTGGCGACGCATCATGCCAAGCGGTGTCTGGGTATCAACATTGATGACACCTGAGCCATGGCAGCGGCCACAGGTAACAGGACTAGTTCCTGGCTTAGCACCAGACCCGTCACAGGTACGACAAGTCGCTTCGCGGTTATACTTGATTTCCTTCTCAGCTCCGAAAATGGCTTCTTCAAAGCGGAGATTTACACGATACTGGAGATCGTCCCCTTGGCGCGGAGCATTAGGATTACGCGAAGCACCTCCACCGAAGAAGCTAGAGAAGATGTCTTCGAAGCCCCCAAAGCCGGATCCATCAAAACCACCGAAGCCGCCTGCACCGCCGCCAAAGCCACCATTAGCTCCCGCTGCACCGTATTGATCATAGGCTGCCCGCTTTTGCTCGTCGCTCAGCGTTTCATAAGCCTCTTGGACTTCTTTGTATTTGTCCTCCGCCCCAGCTTCCTTATTAATATCGGGGTGGTACTTTTTAGATAATTTCCGATAGGCTCTCTTGATCTCATCCTGAGAAGCATTCTTAGAGACACCTAGACGGTCATAATATTCTGTATTGTTCATATAAGATACCAAGACCGTAAAATTCGACTGAAAAATAGGAAATCAGGCGACGGAGCGATGCTCCTAGGCTGATTTCTCTTTTTTCCGAGAATTTAGGTCGGGTTCAGTTCCTTTCTTTAAATTTTAGAAAATATCGATCAGAGGGTATTTTCAAATTCATGCTTCATTTCAGCAAACTCTTCTTCTGATAAAGTGAATATCAAGTCCTCTTCCGAATATTGATTCCGTTCTTTAAAATAGTTGTCAGCATTATCTACCAAACCTAGACTAAGAAGCACTTTTCTCGCAAACGCTTGATGTGCAAAGCCAACAGCCGTAATGATGTTCTTATTTTGCAGGACCGCTTTAGCTTTGAAATTCTCCCGTGGAAGAAATTCAAAATAGTCAAAAAAGTTTTGCCAAATCCCACCAGTAAATTTAGCGTCCTTCAACAAACCTGCTTTCGCCAATAAAATGGGCGCTGAGGAAATAGCTGTAATTAAAATCTCTTGCTGCTTCAAACTTCTTAGGAAAGAAATCAATTTTTCATCATGCAGAGCAGGGACAATATTTATCATTCCTGGCAAAATGACACAAGAATAGTCTTCGATAACTACTTCATCCAGTGTTCTAGTAGGTTGACAGGGAAGTCCATCTTCCGATCTTATAACATTTCTATCTGTACCAACATAATCAACCTCAACACCAAAAGATAGAGCTAAAGTACTGGTCAGACCAACTACTTCATAAAGTGAAAAATTAGGATAAATTAAACAGAGCACTTTCTTCATCAGCGTCACCCTCTAGTTTAGCGAAAAACAGAGGCTGGGTTGCAACCTCTGGATTTCTTCCTATCATTACGACGCGAAATTTTCAAAACAATATTTTTCGAAAAATTTTTGACGCGGTAGCTGATTGGATTTTAGGTTCGTCTTTCAGACTCCCAAAAATCCTAATCATCCTCGCGGGGGTTCGACTACGAACTAAAAACTTTCAATTTTTAGTTCTATCTCACCGCCTATTTCTCCGTAAACTCTCCGTCTACGACATCGTCGTCTGCTTTAGTTGAGCCCGCGTTTTCAGCTCCTTCTGCTCCTGCTTGGGCTTGTTGAGCCGCAGCAGCTTGCTCATAGAGTTTCACTGCCAGTGCTTGAGCTTTTTCATTAAGAGCTTCCAATTTCGCTTTCATGTCGTCCAAGTTATTGTCTTCTTGCGCTTTCTTAAGTTCATCAAGAGCAGCTTGGGCAGCGTCACGCTCTGCGTCGAAGCCTTTGCCTTCTGTTTCCTTGATAGTCTTTTCAGTCGCAAAGATAGCTTGGTCAACTTCGTTACGAAGATCAACTTCTTCTTTACGTTTCTTATCTGCTTCTGCGTTCGCTTCTGCATCCTTCATCATGCGGTCGATTTCTTCGTCAGTCAGGCCGCTGTTAGATTGGATAACAATGTGTTGTTCTTTTTGAGTTCCAAGGTCTTTAGCCTTAACAGACACGATACCGTTCTTATCGATGTCAAAGGTTACTTCGATTTGAGGGATTCCACGAGGAGCAGCTGGGATATCTGTCAATTGGAAACGTCCCAGAGTCTTGTTGTCTGCTGCCATTGGGCGTTCACCTTGAAGAACATGGATATCAACGGCTGGTTGGTTGTCCGCTGCTGTAGAGAAGACTTGTGATTTAGAAGTTGGAATTGTTGTGTTGCGGTCAATCAGCTTAGTGAAGACACCACCCATTGTTTCGATACCAAGTGACAATGGTGTTACGTCAAGAAGGACAACGTCTTTAACATCACCAGTGATAACACCACCTTGGATAGCAGCACCCATAGCAACTACTTCGTCAGGGTTCACTGATTTGTTTGGTTCCTTACCAGTTTCAGCCTTAACAGCTTCCACAACTGCAGGAATACGAGTTGAACCACCAACCAAGATTACTTCGTCGATTTCTGACAAGCTCAAGCCTGCGTCAGAAAGAGCACGGCGAACTGGTTCTTTAGTGCGCTCTACCAAATCACGAGTCAAATCGTCGAATTTGGCACGAGTCAGAGTCATTTCCAAGTGGAGAGGTCCAGCGTCGCCAGCTGTGATAAACGGCAAGCTGATTTGAGTAGAAGTCACACCTGAAAGGTCTTTCTTAGCCTTTTCAGCTGCATCTTTCAAACGTTGAAGCGCCATCTTGTCATTTGACAAGTCGATGCCATTTTCTTTCTTGAACTCAGCTACCATGTGGTCGATAATCTTTTGGTCAAAGTCGTCACCACCGAGTTTGTTGTCACCAGCAGTTGCCAGTACATCAAAGACACCATCACCCAACTCAAGGATTGAAACGTCAAAGGTACCGCCACCCAAGTCAAAGACCAAGATTTTTTCTTCTTTATCTTGTTTGTCAAGACCATAAGCAAGGGCTGCTGCAGTTGGTTCGTTGACGATACGTTCTACTTCAAGACCAGCGATTTTACCAGCGTCTTTAGTCGCTTGACGTTGTGCATCGTTAAAGTAAGCTGGCACTGTGATAACCGCTTTGGTTACTTTTTCACCAAGATATTCTTCTGCATAGCCTTTCAAGTATTGCAGAATCATAGCTGAGATTTCTTGCGGAGTGTATTCTTTGCCGTTAGCAGCTACTTTTTCAGATGTTCCCATTTTTGATTTAATGGAAATGATTGTATCTGGGTTTGTCACTGCTTGACGTTTTGCCGCATCACCAACGATGATTTCACCATTTTTGAATGACACTACAGATGGGGTTGTACGATTTCCTTCTGGATTTGCAATGATTTTGCTTTCAGTTCCTTCAAGAACTGCAACTGCTGAGTTTGTTGTACCTAAGTCAATACCGATAATTTTAGACATGTGTTTTTCTCCTTAAATTTTATATTCTATCTTCTTTTTGGTACTCTTCTTAGGTGGCGGCGCCGTCAGAGCTTGACTTTATCAATCTCTTTGACTAAACTTTGAGCCTAAGGTCTCAAAGTTTGCGCGAATAGCGCCACGGCGAAGAGTATCGTCTTTGGTTCGCTTCGCTCACTATTGCAAAGCTGAACAATTTTTTATCTTTCTTCATAGTTTATTGTCGTTTCGGACAAGATTTTTCAAGTTTTCTAGCCTAGTTATAGACCACTACCATTGCTGGGCGCAGGATACGGTCATGAAGTTTGTAGCCTTTTTGGAAGACCTGCGCGATAGTGTCAGCTGGGTGCTCATCATCAGCTGGAACTGTTTGAATGGCCATATGATAGTTATGGTCAAAAGCTCCGTCAGCTGGAATTTCTTCGATGCCCTCTTCTTTGAGAGCATGAATCAAGCTTTCCTGCACCATTTCCAGCCCCTTTTTGACATCATCTGTCAGACCTTCAACGGCAAGCGCGCGCTCCAGATTATCTATCGAAGGCAAGATAGCTTTTGCCAAGTCCTGGCTACGGTATCTTTGCAGCTGCTGGCGTTCTTCATTTGCTCGGCGCTGGATGTTCTGCATTTCTGCATGAGCACGGAGATATTTGTTTTCAAAATCTTCTGCTCGCTCATTAGCTAGTTCTAACTCTGATTTTTCAGGGCTTGCTGATTCAGCCTGCTCAGCTGTTTCTACAGCTTCCTCTTTTACTTCCACATCTTCTGGATGTTCTTCTTGCTTATGTTTTGCCACAAGGCACCTCCTTTTTAGGAATATTTATACTATATTTAATGGACTTCATAGTGATTGCTGCTCAGATAGCGATAGAAGTCGGTTAGTTTCATAGTCAGCACGCGGTTGACGACATTCATCTGGCTGACCAGCCGCTGGTAGTCAAGATTGACTGGACCGACAACTGACAGTACTCCGAAGCCTCGATAAGGAATCAGGAATTTGCTGGAAATTAGTGTCAAATCAGCTAAACAGCTTTCTCTACTGTCTGCAACGCGCACGCTTTGCATCTGATCTTCGGCCAAACTGTCGCGAATTTCAAAGGCTACTTTCTGCGGGTCATCAAAAAACTGATAAGCTGACAGATCTGAAAATTCCAGGAGCTGAACCTTGCCAGACAGAATCACATTTTCCTTGAAAATATCACCAAAGATATGCTCAAAGAGCTGGATGACATTGTCCGTCGTAGTGAAATAGCGCTGGATAATCTGCGGAATTTCCGTCCGAATCTTATAATGGATGTCCAACACTGTCTGTCCCAAGAACCGCTCTCTTACCAGGCCTTTAAGCCTATCCAGGTCTTCTCTTAGGAAGTTGCGCGGAATCATAAACTGACTGGTGATGGTATTTGACTCATCCAAGGTGAAGACTGCCAGAGCCGTGTGCTGACTGAGCACAACGATATCAAAAGCTGTCAAACGCTGCCGACTGGGTTCTACATCCAGTGCAACAACCGTGCATCCACTGAGCTTGGTCAAAAGGTCTGCTGCCTGTTGAAGAATGTCCTCCAAGTTGAAAAACTCATGGTCAAAGGCTTTGATAACCTCATAAAGTTCATTCTCAGCGAGACGATCAAAGGACAGAGAATGCTTGACAAAGTACTGAAAACCAGCCACGCTAGGCTTACGGCCGCTGGACGTATGCGCCTTTTCAAGAAGCCCCTGCTTTTCCAAAGCTGCCATATCATTTCGGATAGTGGCACTACTGGAATTGATAGAATCTTGTAGGGCTTTGGAGCCGACCGGCTCGTGGGTCTTGGTAAAGATATCAATAATCAAATTCAAAATCTCATTTTGACGCTCCGTGACCACGGCATCACCTCCAATCAAGATTCTGCTGTTGATTAGCACTCAACCATCTCGAGTGCTAACTCATGATTCTATTATACACTCTTCTACTCCAAAGTCAAGACAAAAACTCAAAAAATTAGCACTCTTTTTACAAGAGTGCTAAAAATCGGTCTGGCGACCTAGATTAGTCGTCCAAAATTTGCAAACGGCGCATCAAATAGAAAGAAATTCCTGCAAAAAGAAGCAACCAAACTACAAGAGCCAAGAATTCTCCGCTCCATAAATGGAAATGAGACCAATCTCTCATGTAGCTAGTAAAGAGACCCATAAAACTATAACGCAGCACCTTAAATAAATCCTCGCTCATATTTGAAAACATAGGAATAAATGCCGCCAAGAGCATGGCTGGAACACTAAGGGATTGTGCCATGACCTGATTTTTACAAAACAAGCCAACCATTAAAAAGAAGAAAATTAAGACCAGCATGGTCAATAAGAGAACCAAACTATAGCTGAACAGATGATGAGAGAGCTTGGCTCCCACCAAAATTGGGGTAATGACGATGTAAAAAATCCCAATAATCGCCGGCCAGATTAAAGCGGAGAGAATGTATTGACCAGCTGTCACACCAGCCAAGCGCAAACTTTGCAAATTATGTTTTTCCCTCTCCTCAGCTAGGATGATGATAATGGGGGTTCCAACTGACATGGCTAGAGAAAAGGGCAGAGAGATAGTAAGCAACATAGTAGCTAGTTTATCCGCTCCAATTTCCTTACCTGCTCCATTCAGAGAAAAAATAAATTTATAGAGAAAAATAAGGAAAATCGGCATGAAAACTTGCAACAGAATACTTTTATTAGCTAGCGTCACTTGACCTCTTAGCCAAATCATACCTTTTAATTTATTAGACATTTAAGGTACCTCCTGTCAACGTGATGAAAACATCTTCCAAAGTTGGTTCGCAGGAATGAATACTGATAACATTGGCCAAATCCATGCCTCCATGCAGTTCTTCAAAAGCCACCGTCTTAGTCGTCAAATCTTCATATTCTAAACGAACCTTCTTATCTGTATTATACTTTTGGATTATCTCATGTGGACTGCCTACTTCGACTAGTTTTCCTTTACTTAGCAAGGCCAAGCGATCACACAAGAGGGTAGCTTCCTGCATATCATGAGTCGTCAGAAAAATAGTTGTCCCCTGAGCTTTTAGTTCTAGCAGTAGTTCATGAATGGTGCGAGAGGTTGACGGATCCAAACCACTGGTTGGCTCATCCAAGAAGAGCAATTTAGGTTGATTAATCAAGGCACGCACCAGTAACATGCGCTGCTTCATACCCGTAGATAGTTTTTCAGCCACCTTGTTGCGACTATCATAGAGTCCCACTTTTCGGAGAAGTTCATCGACTTCTGTCATCTTAACCCCAAAGAGCATAGCATATGCCTTGAGATTTTTATAAAGTGACATCTTTTCATAAAAACCACTGCCATCGCTGACAATCCCAATCTGCTCCAGCACTTCTGCCTTCAAATCCTCAACCGGTGCAGACAGCACATGAGCTGATCCAGCATCCGCAGACAACTGACCAGTCAAAATATTGATAGTCGTGGTTTTACCAGATCCAGAAGGCCCTAGAAAGCCAAAAATCTCTCCCTCTCGGATGGAAAAATCGATTCCTGCCAGGGCTTCTTGCTCCTTGAACTTCTTTTTCAAGCCTTGCACTTCAATAATGGTCTTGTTCATTGTTTTCCTCGCTTTCACAACAGTATTTAACAAAACTGCAATCAGTCTTTCAATTCCTGCCTCATTTTCCAAAAACGCAAGGCAATATGGACCAGTTGGCAAAACAGAATGAGCAATATAAGACAGTCTATTGCTAAGATTGATTTGAATAATAGACTTGCTTTCAAACTTTTCTGGGAAATATCTAGAATGAGATAGGTAGTGACACACAAAACCATGATGGCTGGTAAAAACCTCCATACAAGCAAACGCTTGACCATTTCTAGCTTAGACCATGCGTCATTATAGATTTCAAGATCGCTGTCTGCATCAAGCTGAGAAACCGGTTTGCGGAAATAAGAGAACTGATTAAAGTTTGTAATATGCTCCCAGCCACAATCCTCAAACAGTTGATAATAGGATTCTTGCTCCGCCTTCTTCATGGGGCGAAAATCTAATTGATAGGCCACTTCCTGAGGCGGACAGACTTCAAAAGTATAGCGAACCGCAACAAGAAAGGGAGAATAACTTACTTTTTTCAATTTCCAGCCTTGGCTGTGCATTTGTTTAAAATAAGCTGCTTCTCTGTCATAGTCTGCAATGGTAAAGATTTTATAGACAATTTTCTTTTCCATCAAACTTCCTCCTTACTATTGCGGTAAAGGCGCTCAATCCGCTGGATTTCCAACTCTAAAATCTGCCTCCCAAGCTCAGTGATAGAATAGAGCTTTCTCTTTTCTTCCTCACGAACAAAGGCAATCAGGCCATCTTTCTCCATCTTTGCCAAAGTCCCGTACATGGTTCCCGGGCTGATAGATAGCTGTCCTTCTGTCAATTGCTTGACTTTTTGAGTAATACTGTAGCCATGCCTTTCTTTCTGAAGACAGAAGAGGATATAAAAACCTGTCTCTGTCATTGGCACATAGACTCTCCTAAGCTTTTCTGTCAATCCACTCATCTTCTCATCTCACTTTCACCTCGATATATCGAACCTTGATATAAAAAATTATATCGCAGTCCGATATAGTTGTCAAGGATTTATAAATATTTTTTTACAAAAAGTAATTCATTTTTATCTATCAATACTTGCAGCTGATTTGATCAGAAGCTAAAAGGATTAGAGACCTGCATCCTGATAAATCAGCATAAAAAAAGCCAGGAAATCCTGACTTACTTTTTTATTTTCCTGCTTCCTTGAGTAGGGCGATATATTCTTCCAGAACCAGATTATGCTTCTGCATATACCGGGCATTCTCCACACCGACATAGCGGTAATGCCAGTTCTCAAAGTCAACTCCAGTAATGTCACTCTTGCCATCTGGATAGCGAAGGACAAAGCCATATTGTGGAGCTAGCTCAGCAATCTTGGCTGCCAATTCATCCTCCTGACCTTCTGGAACACTCATATCAATAGCCAAGCCCGTTTGATGTTCGCTGGCTCCTGGAAGCTGCACCTGCTTCAGCACGATGCTGACTGCTTCTTCATTTGACAAGCCTTTGGCGACTTCCCCAGCAACTTTTTCGTTATAGAGCTCCTCCTGCTCCGCTCGGCTGCGATAGCCAGAGATTAGAGTTTCTTCAGGAGCTATCGCCTGGGCTGCTGCTAGGAATTGCCGAGTATTTTCAGCAATGCGGCTGTCCACCTGGACCTCTCCGATCTGAGTCAGATTAGGTGTTTTTTCTTCTTGCTGGTTGTCTCGATTGACCAATATCAAATTCCAATCAGTAGAAGAAACCTTGGGCAAATCAGACTGCGAGCTCTCTGAGCCAGAAGAGCCTTTCGTAGCAGAACTGCTAGATGAACCCGAAAACTGAATCTTTGCAAGCAGATCTTGTAACAAGGACGGACGGAAATAAATCACCGTCCCTCCAGCTACTAGACACAAGACGATTAACAATAAAAACGTTAACCCAATCTTCTTAGACTTCGATTTTCTCTTTTCTTTGCGATGTTTAGCGCGCTTCAACTTCTTCCTCCATTACTTTGGCACCGGCCTCTCGATAAGACATGTCTCCGACGCAAGCTACTGTGAATTTACCGTCTTCATAGTCTACAACCGTCACACTACCATTGTCCAAACCATGAGGCCGAGTTCGATTGATTAGATAGACAAAGGTTCCGATGGTCATGCCGTGGCTGACTACAAGAGCATTGCCACCACCACCAGCTTCCAGCTCCTCAGCTATGGCTGAAAAGCCTTCCCAAATTCGGCCGCTGAGCTTTTCCCAATTTTCTGCCCAGCCTGCTGTATCGACTTCTACAAGACCTTCTGCCAACTCAGCATAGCTAAGTTGATGAACATGCTCAATATTGAAAACCCGAGGCATCACCCCCATAAAGAGCTCTCCATCATAACCACCATCAAAACTGCCAAAACACCATTCGCGAATACGTTTGTCAAAGGTATAAGGAATCTGACCAGTCAGATCCAGCTCCTCCAGAATAATGCCCATGGTCTGAATAGTCCGGCCGCTGTCGCTGGAACGGGCCAATTTGAAATCAAGCCCAGCTTCTCTCAGGCCAATGCCCAACTCATGAATGCCACGTTCCCCAACTTCAGTCAATGGGGTATCAGACCAGCCTTGAGCCCGGCCGATAGTATTAAACATGGTTTTGCCATGACGAACCAAGTATAATCTTGTTTTTGCCATTTCATTTCCTCCGTTATTCTTTTCATATTATACCATTTTATGAAGAAATTGGCGCCATCTGGCTTTCAAAGCCAAAAGCGGGAGTCTCAAAACTCCCGCTCATTCTTGATTTTCTCGGTCTAAGATGGCTGCTCCGACCTGACGGTAAGACACATCTCCCAGGGCTTGAATGCTAAAGCGGCCATTTTCATACTCCAGCACTGTGACACTGCCATTGTCGACATTAGGATTTTTCGTGATATTCTCATCAACCAGATAAGCCAAGGTACCAATGGTCATGCTGTGGCTGACGACCAGAGCATTGCCACCGCCTGAGGACTCCACCTCTCTAGCAATGGCTTCAAATCCTTCTAAAATTCGACCGCTAAGCTTGTCCCAAGGTTCAGCCCAGCCAGCTGAATCCACTTCTACCAGGCCATTCGCCAAATCCGGCCAACTGAGTTCTTTGTAATTATCCGTCTTAAGAACTCGTGGGATAACGCCATGAAAGAGCTCACCACCATAAGCACCATCAAAACTGCCGAAACACCACTCCCGGATGCGCTTGTCATAGCGATAGGGAATCTGACCAGTCAGGCCCAGCTCCTCTAGGATAATCCCCATGGTCTGAATGGTCCGACCACTATCACTGGAAAAAGCCTTGACAAAAGGCAAACCAGACTCTCGCAATCCGATACCCAGCTCGCGAATACCGCGCTCCCCCTTAGCAGTCAGCGGGGTATCAGACCAACCTTGAGCCCGGCCGATAGTATTGAACATGGTCTTGCCATGACGGATAACATAGAGTCTTGTTTTTGACATAGTTTACCTCTTTTATTTTTGTTTGTTATAGTATATTTTGAAAAAGGCCTTCGAATTCTTTATGATAAAGAAGAGGGAGAACCCGGTTTCCCACTATGATAGACAGCGGCTCACCGTGAAATCAGCATCTAATCAACTATAGAGACTTAATATGAACTTTGACGGCACTGACACACCCAAGAATAATGTACAGATAATGGAGCCAATAATTAAGACCAAACTGTCCGGATAAAGCAGCTTTATTAATAGCGATAATGGCTTGCAAAATATTGCCTTCCCCTTGGTAAAAAGAATTGGCATAACCAATTTGAACAGCTACAAAGCTCATCGCTAAAGTAAAAAAGAAACTTGCCACAATTCCTAAAACAGAAATGCCTTTGACAAACTTTTCATAGCAAGCAATGCTAAATAGCAGTGTAAAACTTGATATGAAGCCCATGGCCAAGGATGCACCTGTCAGGAAGAAGACAAGACATGCACCAAGCAAGCTCGTCAAGAATGCTCCGATAAGCCCCAGCAAATAATGTATTTTCTGCGGATTTTGATGAGGAAGGGAGCGCTTTGTCACCTTATCCTGCGAGATGGAAACCATCCGCTCATAGCTAGATGGCGTGAGAAAAAGCCAATCTCCTTTAAACTGATACAGGTCCACATCTCCGATTTCACCAGTTTTCTCACAGGCGCTAATCAGCCCTTGCTCCTCAAAGTAGCGGGTGCAGTCTTCGATAGCCTCCTCCAAAATATCCGGCAGCAGATCCCGATCCTGATCAGCCAAAATCTGACAGGCTAGGCTGTAGCCAGCTCTCTCAAAATCAATCAAAACCTCGGAATCGTTAATCAACGCTTCCAAGGTATCTCGACCGATATAACCTTGCTCACATCTGACCGAGAAAAAAATCGCAAATTCGTCGCCATCTGTTATGGTCTCTAGATAAAAAGCATAATCCCTTCTACGGCCATATATAATGCCGCTCTCCTTATCAAAATCCAAACCTAAATCAAGGGCCAGCTCAGCTAGCTCTCTTTTATTCATAACCTAAACAATCTCCTTATAATCCCCTATATTTCAAGCATCCAGCTAGATTCAATCCCGCAAACTCCTACTCGGAAACTGAATAGCTGTCCTTTACGATGCTTTCTTAAAAACTGTTTTAAATCTAGCTTTTTAGTTTTTAAAGCTGTGAATGGGCGCTGGAATCTGACCGCCACGTGCTATAAAGGCCGCTGACGAAGCCTGATTGACCTTCATGACTGGAGCTGTTCCCAAGAGTCCGCCAAATTCAATCATATCGCCTTCCTTGCCTTTCGGAATAATCCGCACAGCTGTCGTCTTTTGATTAATGACGCCAATCGCTGCTTCATCCGCAATCATGGCCGCAATGGTTTCAGCCGGTGTCGCTTCTGGAATGGCAATCATATCCAAGCCTACTGAGCAGATAGCTGTCATCGCTTCTAGCTTTTCTAGATTGAGCGAGCCGTTTTGCACAGCCGCAATCATGCCCTCGTCTTCTGACACAGGGATGAAAGCACCAGACAGTCCGCCAACCTGATTGCAAGCCATGACACCGCCTTTTTTGACTTGGTCATTGAGCAGGGCAAGTGCCGCTGTCGTACCATGAGTGCCGACTGTTTCCAAACCCATTTCTTCCAAGACACGGGCCACCGAGTCCCCGACCGCTGGTGTTGGAGCCAGACTCAAATCAACAATCCCGAACTTGACGCCCAGACGCTCACTAGCCATCTGACCGACCAACTGACCGATACGAGTGATTTTGAAGGCCGTTTTCTTGACCGTTTCAGCGACCACATCAAAGCTCTCACCACGGACCTTTTCTAAAGCCCGCTTGACGACCCCAGGCCCAGAAACACCGACATTGATGACCACATCTGCTTCACCGACACCATGGAAGGCGCCTGCCATGAAAGGATTGTCCTCTACCGCATTGGCAAAGACAACTAGCTTGGCCGCCCCCATGTCAGAAAGCTGGGCCGTTTCCTTGATAATCCGCCCCATATCTGCAACTGCTGTCATATTGATGCCAGTCTTGGTTGAGCCGATATTGACAGAGGAGCAGACCTTGTCCGTCTCAGCCAAAGCACGCGGAATGGAATTAATGAGGATTTCATCGCCTTTTTGATAGCCCTTTTGGACCAAGGCAGAAAAACCACCGATAAAGTCAACGCCGATTTCCTTGGCTGCCTTGTCTAAAGCCTTGGCCAAAGGCACATAGTCTCTGCTGTCTGTTGCTGCCCCAATCAGCGAAATCGGAGTCACTGAAACCCGCTTGTTGACGATAGGAATCCCAAGCTCTGCAGCAATTTCATCCCCAACTGCCACCAAGTCTTTCGCTTTGGTCGTGATTTTTTTGTAAATCTTCTCCGCCGCCCAATCAATATCTGTGTCGATACAGTCCAAGAGTGAAATACCCATGGTGATGGTCCGAATATCAAAATTCTGCTCCTCAATCATGGCAATGGTTTCTGTTACTTGTCTAATATCCATCCTTCACTCCTTAGATATTGTACATGGCATCAAAAATGGCTGCGCTTTGAATGTTGATTTTAACGTTGAGCACTTGGCCGAAAGCTTCAAACTCATTGCGAAGGGCCGTAAAATCTTGCTTTTCATCGCTTGACACCAAGGCCATCATAGTGAAATATTCCTCCAAAACGGTTTGGGAAATATCATCAATATTCAACCCCAGCTCCGCAATCTTAGTAGAAACTCCGGCTACAATCCCTGTTTTATCTTTTCCGACAACGGTAATAATTGCTTTCATGCTTGGCTCCAATCATTTTTAGTTTGTCTCATTGTAGCATAAATTCGAGGATTTTGTATACTATTTCAGAAAATAAAGGCAGAAGGTTCGGATATTACAAATAGCACTTGAAACAAGGAAGATTCTCATATGCTCAGCAATTCACCTGAGAAACTATTTTGAACATCTTTGTATGTTTTTCTATTTTTTGTTTGAAAGCGCTTTCTATATTTGTTATACTAAATATAGAATGTTTTACACAAAGGAGATTTCCTAATGAACGATTCATACAAGAAGCGTCTCTATACTCAGGCCTTGAGTTTATCAGCCGCAGTATTGATGGCTGTTTTAGCTCAGGGCAAGGCTGCGGCTGACCAGCAGAACAGCACTGAGTCACAGCCAGCTGCCAATCAGGTAGAGGCTGTAACTCCTGCGACAGAAGCTGCTCAAGCTGCTCCAAATCAGACAGGAGAAAAAGAACAGAATCCTGCTCCTGCAGCGGACAATCCAGCTGTCTCTGCAGCAGCTCAAACAAGAGCAGCTGCTTCTGAAGAAGCCAAGACCCAGCTGTCTGATGGCACCGTTTATATGTCTGAGTCTGCAGAGCTCAAGGATACCGTCCAAGGACAGGGCTCTCAGGCAGGCAAGCTGACCTGGACTCTGGACAATAAACCGATTGCTGACTGGAAAACCTGGAACATGGACAGCGGCACCTTTACCGGCCAACCCTTTGTCACAATTGAGGAAAAGGCTGACGGGAACGACCTTCATCTGAATCTGCAGTTCAAGGAACTTTTCGGACAAGATCTCAGCCTACGCTCTCCCAACAATATCCGCCGGACCTATCGAAACTTTATCGGTAGCCATGAATTGGTCGGTAGAAGTCAGGACCTAGGACTGACCATTCGTAAAAATATCGTCTTGCGCCCTTACGAAGACTTCCACAGCCATGAGGAAATGCTGGCATCTATTGAAAAGAGCAGACAGGATGCTAAAACGGACCGCTTGGTACAGATTGAGAACATCGGAAAGAGCGCTCAGGGTCGTGATATCAAGCTGGGTATCATTAGTTCCGACCAAAAGAGCATTGATGACTACCTCAGTAAAACCAATCCTCAGGCCTTGACAAAACCAGCTGAAATGCTGGCAGCCCTCAAAAATGGCAACCTAGACTATAAACTGCCTGTTCTCATCAACAATACCCACGCTGATGAACAGCCGGGGATTGATATTATCACAGGTCTCTTTAAGACCTTTGCCACCAAAGACCAAGTCAGCTTCAAAACAAGTGCTGCTGATGGCTCCGAAAAGATGGTCACCCTCAACATCCAAGAATTGCTGAAGAAGTTTATCTTCCTCTTTGACTTTACGGAGAACCCTGACGGAGATGTCCTCAACACTCGGGCTCTGGCCAATGGCCTTGACCCCAACCGTGATACTGGCTACCAAGCCAATCCTGAAACCCGCACCGTTGCTGGATTGATTAACAAATGGAACCCAATTGCCCTCTATGATATCCACGGCTTTGTCAAGGAATTCCTGATTGAGCCAGCAACCCCGCCTCACGATCCTAACTTTGAATATGACCTTTTAGCCGACCTCATGCTGGACAATGCCCATCATATGGGACGGGCCGGCGTTGCCAACTCTGGCTACGACAAATACATCATTCCAAAACTGGACTGGGGAGACGGATGGGACGATTCCTTCTCCGGCTACACAGCGGTTTATTCTATGTATCATGGCATCTTGGGACATACCATCGAAATTCCCGAGGGCAATCAAGAGTCCTACAAGGCTGGATATTATGCAGTTCTAGGAGGCCTTGACTATCTAGCTCAGAACCCCGACAAGCTCATGGAGATGCGTCTCAACTTCTACCTGCGCGGCATCAATAAAGTCGAAGATCCTAAGGCAGAAAATGAACTCGTCGGACCAGATGGTCAGGTCGTAGGCCGGATTAAAAAAGGCCAGGAAAAATTCTTCCCAGACTACTATGTCATCCCGATGGGAGTAGACAAGGACAACGATACCCAAGAAGCCTTTAATATGATTGACTATTTCAAGCGCAACGGTGTCCTTGTCAAAGAACTCAAGGAAGACAGCGGCAACTATAAAAAAGGCGATTTGGTTGTCGATATGGCCCAGGCCAAGCGCGGCTATGCCAACCATGTCCTCTACAAAGGCTCAAATGAATCCAAGTGGGCTGCCATGTATGCGGAATTGGTCGTCAATTTCCCTGATATGAAAGGCTTCAAAGCCCAACCAGTCTTTGGCGACAAGCTCTTTGAAGGCAAGCTAGGCGACGTGACAGCCCTCCGTGCTGCACGTACCAGTCAGGTTGATCAGAAAGCGCCTTATTACGTCATTGCCAATACGTCTGAGAGTGCGGTCAGGGCCGTCAACAAAGCTCTTGCTGAAGGTAAGAAGGTCTACCTGACAGATGATGGCTACATCGTTGATACACCAACCTTTACCAGCCTTTTAGATCGTTATGCTATTTACGGTGATGCCCTCTATAAGATTCCACAGGGGCCGACTCTGAAACCTCTCAAGGTCTACGCACCGCCACATCAGTTTTACTGGGCAGGTGTGGACTCACCCGCTCACACTGCTTTGGCTCTGAAAAATATGGGCTTTGAAATCGTTGACAGCCCAGAAGAAGCGGACGTCATCGTCCTTGAAAGCAACGACTATGACAAGTCTCTTGTCGGACTTAAGCCAACCATCGTCGTCGGAGGCTCTGCTATGCAGCACTTGGAAAAACTAGGAATCCTAGATGGATTTGACGCTGAGCGCTTCAAGAACGGCAGTGACTATGAAGGACTGATGAAGGCCGTTATACAAGACCAAGACCCGCTGACCAGCGGCTACAAGAAGGATGGACTCTTTTACTCCAACTCTGGTAACTGGATTGCTAAGATTCCTGCCAACTTTAGGACTCTTGCTAGCATTGCTGGCAGCGACTTCTACATCGCTGGCTGGTGGCCTGGCAATGAACAACTGGCCAACAAAGTCGTAGCTATTGCCGGCACTTATAAAGAGCAGCCTCTCTTTGTCTATGCTGGCAATCCGACCAATCGGCTTCACCCTGTTCACTTCTACCGCTGGATCTCCAACGCTATCTTTGGCAGCCAGTTGGCCGAGCTGACAGATCTTCCAAGTCCTGCGGCACCTGACCCAACCTATCAAGCACCAAGTCAGACAGTCCTTGACTGGAAGCCTGCTACAGTGAATCCACCGGCTCAAACAGTAGTCCTGACCTACAAGAGTCAGACCCTTCCGCAGACCGGCAGTCAAGAAAAACCTACTAGCTTTGCTCTAGCTGGACTCCTAATCGCAGGGGCAGCTGGACTCTTACTTTTAAAGAAAAAGGAAGACTAATACTTAAAAACACACCTCCCAATTGATGCGGGAGGTGTATTTTTAGTTATAAGCTTTGTTATTTTTCCACATAGGTATGAAGCGGATAGGTCGGATAGGCCAAGTCACGCGCCAACTCTGAGGTTACATAACCTGCCGGTGCATCTAACACAGAAGGGATTCGATTGACGATAGTGGCACAGGTCAAGGCTACAGTATCAGGCTTGCTGACTGAGAAGACTAGATTTGGTTCGCCAGTAATTTCCCAATCACACATATCGCCGTCATTTTCACGATAGACCTTGCCAATACACTCTACTTCCAACTCAATTCCCTGATGGGTATGAATGGTTGTCACAGCTGACATACCTGTTACTTGCCCCGCCGGAACTGTACGTCCCAGCGTTTCAGAATAAACATCTTCATCCAAAATATAAGGAACGCTCTTTTGTGAAATATCCTGAATGGTCCAGTTCATCTTAGAGCAAATAGCTTCAGCAGCATTCCACATATAGGACGGCAGACTCTCAGCACTGGCAATTTCCTTTTCAAATCGCTCTGAATCGTAACCAGCACCATGCGCTTCTGCCAAAGCCAGACCATAATCTTCCACATTATAGCTGGCAATCCCTTTCACCTTTTGAATGCGATTAAGGCCAGACATAGCCAAGCAAGGCATATTAATCCAGTAAATATCCTGCATGCCTGAGCCCATTACTGTGACACCATATTCTTTGGCCAGCTTGTCCAAGCGGTTTGTTTCGGATGGCGACGTCGTCCAAGGGTAGATAGCTTCCTCACAGGTCGTGATGATATTCACCCCATGCTTGATGGCTGTTTCAAAAAAATTATACATTTCTGGCATATAGGAAGCAATGGTGACAATGGCAATGTCTGCGTCACACTCTCCAAAGACACGTTCAGCATTATCAGAAATCAGGACGCCAGTCTTATAGCCTAGCTCTGCAAAATCACCAACATCCTGTCCTACTACAGCAGGATTGTTATCAATAGCTCCGACAATTTCTACACCGTGATCCAGTAGGTACTTGAAAATCACTTTAGACATCTTGCCGCAGCCATACTGAACAGCACGAATTTTTGTATTTCTCATGGCAAACCCTCCACTAATTGTTATTATTTTCACAATTGTAGTATAATATCTCTAGTAACTAGAGAGTCAATAGAGGGTTTTAAAAAATGAAAAAAATTTTGCGTATCGGAGAGTTTTCCCAAATAAATCAGATTTCCATCCAAACTCTAAGATTCTATGACCAAATCGGTCTTTTAAAACCCTATAAAGTCGATCCAGAAACCAACTATCGCTACTACCACATCAATCAATCTTCTCTGGTTGACTCCATTCAGTACCTGCGTCAACTGAATTTTTCTCTAGAAGACATCAAAGAAATCCTATCTGACAAAGACCATTTTCAACTGCACCAGCTTATCGAGGAGCGCTATCAGCGTCTTCTAGAGGAAAAAGAGAATTTAGAAAAACAAATCCAAGAAATCGAAATCTTTCGGTCTGGTGCCCGTATCTATGGCGAAAAGCAGAGCGAGCAAGAACTGGAAATTCTAACTTTTCCTGAACGGCAGCTGCTTACTTTTGAAATTGATCAAAACATTTATCAAATGAAAAGTGAGGAATACGAACTTGCTCTCCGCTACTTCAAACAAGAAATCCTGCGTTACAGTCCTTTTTTCACCCATTTCAGTCGTGTTGGTTCCATTATGAAACAAGAAGATTTCCAAAAAGAAAGATGGATTTCCAAACAACTCTGTCTCTTCCATCATACTCCCAATGAACTCCCTCACTTAAATCGAATGTTGCTTCCGGCAGGAAATTATGCTGTTGCTTACTGCTCTTCCTTTGCAGATGAACTTGAAGCTCTGCCGCATTTTTACCAGGCTCTGACTCAAGCTGGGTATACTCCTGTGGGTGATTATATCTGCGAGGTCATCCATGAACAGCCACAACTCCAGGAGCAGCACCGCGATATGTTCATCCGGATGCAAGTTCGGATAGAGGATTAAAAAAGGAGGAAAGAGGATGTAGCGGAATTTCTTGCCAGATACTGGAGCAAGCTCAGCCAAAAACGAATCACTTCACAAGCCGTAATTATATAAAAAAAGGACGGGAAAACACCCATCCTTTTTATGTGCAAATAACCATTGCTTAGCATCTTAGTCTTCTTGCTTCTTTCTTCCAGCTAGAAGACCCATTCCCAGAAAAGCTAAACCAGCCAGAGGCAGAAACTTATCTTCTTGAGTGCCAGTCTTAGGCAGAGCTGAGTCGGGAGCTGGCTGCAATCTTGGCGACGAAATAACTTTTCCTTCCTCACCTTGCTTCAGAGCTTGAGGTTGGGTCCTTGTCAAAGGCTGTTTAGCACTTTCAGCCACCACCTTGCTGCCAACTTCTACTAGTTCGTCAACTGCTAGAGAGAACACTTCCTGACCGAGGACGGTTCGCTGACCGTTCAAGACTTCTACAAAGACTCGCTTTTGACCTTTTTGGCCAGCTACAAGTATCCTCCGCTGCCCTTGTTCCAGTTCTGGATTTTCCTGTTCTCGGGTCTGATATGCAATCTCTTCCATTATGACTTCTAAGAAAGGTTTTTCTTCCACTAGGTCCTTTATCCCCTCTTCCGGAGTGACCTGATGACTTGGTTTCACAGCCAGAGCAGCAAGAGCTGTCTTCAGATCTTGCTCTGCTCTATCTAAATCTGCCTGCTCCGCTTTTTCATCTGCCAAGAGAGACTGGGCTCGAGCCAAGGCTGACTGGTAAGCCTGAACTGTCTCATCTGTGTAGAGGCTTGGATCTAGACTAACCGTACTGTCTACCACTTTCTGCAGAGAAGCCTTATTAACTGCTGGGGCATGAAGATTGGTCACAAAGAAATTGCGCGCTTCCAAGTCTCCATCCCAGAGTCCTAGACCGACGTAGGCATCATTATAATAAGGCTCAACCGTATCAAATTGGTGGTTCAGGTATTCTACACCGTCCACAGATACACTGACACCATTTTTAGTTTTCACTAGCTTAACATGGTGGAACTGGCCGTCATTAAGATGCTTGCCATTCATGCTACTTTCTGCAATCGTCTCTCCCATAAAGCGGTAAAGTCGAATCTTATCATTATCGCCAAATTGAATAGAATAAGCATTGCGAGGATCAACATTTTCAGACGCATAGAAGATGTTAATCAAGCCTTTTTGATACTTGAGATCCACATCCAAGTTATACTCAGGGAAAGGAATCTTCTGACCTCCCATATAATAATCATTGGCACTGGTATTCTGATTATAGAGACTTTCACCGTCGACATACCACTTACCGGAAACAGCTTTTAGATCTGGAACATTGGTCTTAAAGTCATTACGGCTGATATTGATGGTGAAGACCTTGGAAAGGCTTGGATTTTCCTTAGAGGTTGCCGTTACCTTGACCACACCCCTTTGCAGAGCAGTCACTCGCAGCTTATTGCCATCTTCCGTGACAGAGACCAAGTCTGGCTGATCCACACTCCAGCTGACCGCTTGAGAGACACTTGCTGGCATGACATATGCTTTCAAATCCAAACTATCACCGACATAAATATTATTTGTTACAGGAGAAGCCTGCACTAGTTCCAGTGGTTTGGTCGCTGCCTGCTTGTCTTTCCAGATGCCCTTCAGCGGATAAAGAGCAATGTCAGCCTTAGCAGCACCACCTTCTACAAAAACACTAGCCGCAAGGCTATTTGGCGCAGGGAATATCTGATTGGCACCCGCCACAGTATATCCTTTGGCAAAGACTTCTAGGCTGGAGCGATCTATGTAGAGATGCAGATCTATGCTGCCATCCGCATTGCGCTTGACGGACTGACTATCCACCTGAGCAAATTTATTACTGAGAAGAATGCCGGACTGGCTGCGGTCAATAGAGAGAATTTCCTTTTCTAAATCATAGGTAACTCTAGTCACTTCTCCATCTCCAACCCGTAGGTTAAAACCGACTTTCTTGGTCGTTTCACTCGGCCGGAAAGTAGAGACAATTTCATACTGATCACCGGAAAAATCTTTCAACAGCCCATTCTTCTCACTAACTTCCACGTCTTTATACAACACAGCCTTGTCTTCCTGACGCAAAGACTGATAGGCTGCTATTGGCGTCTGAGTCAGCCGATAGCTACCGTCTTGCTTGATAAGGCCTAGTTTGAGGTTAAGATTGAAGGTGCCGTTGAACTTCTGACCGACGGTATCGGCTACCAGATTACAGTAGTCCTCCCAGGTATTCATCCAGTTAGACGCGATAATGTCAGGTAGGGTTGGATTAGCCTTGCTACCAAAGTCCTGAACGTAGTAAGTCATGGCCGCATAAGAGTCTTTACCAAAGTTCATGACCTGATCAGCCTGAGCAAACTCAGCATCTGGGACGAAGGTCCACTTGCCCGCCACCTTTCTAAAATCACCGACCTTATAGGAGCGCCCGCCACGAGACAGGACCCATTTTAGGCTACCATCGTCTGCCAGCAGAGGATAGAGATCTGGGCACTCCGTATGGAGATCTGCATAAGTTGACTCCACCTTCCAATTACGCAGATTATCAGACGAATAAATTCTCAGCGGTCCGCCTGCAACGACCATAAACCATTTGCCCTCCCAACGGAAGACCTTGGGGTCACGAAAATCTTGAGACTGCAGTGGATCATCCGTCCAGTCAGCTGCAATTTGATCAAGCTTCGTCCAAGTCCGGCCCTCATCTTTACTGTAGGCTAACTTAATGCGCTGACCGTTTCCGTCAGCAGTAATCAGAGCGACTAAACCGCCCTGGTCATTGTCAAATAAACCAGAGGAATTGGTAGCATCTGCTACGATAGAGCCTGAGAACATAGCCCCATTAGCATCCGGATAAAAAGCAATCGGCTGTTCTTCCCAATGAATCAAATCCTTGCTGGTCGCATGACCCCAGTGCATAGGCCCCCACTTGGTATCGTCATAAAACTGATAGAAGAAATGATAGACTCCCTTGTAATAAACCAGCCCGTTGGGATCATTGGCCCAACCGTCCTTGACCGAATAATGATACTGACCGCGATAGAGCTCATTGTAGTATACCTCATCTGCCTGCCGACGATGGACATTGAGCCAATAAGTCAGGCTGACCTCCTGCCCATCCGCATCCGTCACAGTGCTGGTCACAGTCAAATAGTTTGCCCCCACTGCCAGCGGAATATTCTTCAAATCACTATAAACCCTACCTGCAGCATCGGTCACGCTTACCTTGGTAGCAGGATTTTTCGTTACGACAGTCAAGTCTACAGTCTCAGCATCATGCTTGACATACTGGATAGTGATAGGAGCAGTAAACTGACCTTTCTGCTCCACTTTCCCAACCGAAGAAGTCACCCTTATATCCTCCAACTCGGGATTAGACTGAGGAGTGATTTCTTTATAAAAGGTATTTTGAAAAAGCAGCTCACTGTTCCAGTTAAGTAAGCCAAAATAACCTTCTGACAGATAAGTATTCTGCCCCTTATCATCTCTCTGAAGCGTGTAATCTCCTGAGCTGGCCACTAGAATATCATTGACATAGTAGGATACCCAAGAGCCAATAGAAACGACCTTGAGCCGATATTTATTATCATCCGTAGGTTCAATATGCTTTTCATTGATAAACTGATAGTCACGCCCGCCTTGCCAACGCCAAAACTTCACATTGTTGCTGCCACCATCAATATTAACTGCATAGCTGCTCTTGTCATCCGGATTATTATTACTGCGGAAAATGAGGGCTGCCGCCCCTTCCTTACTGAGGAAGGTTACATCCGTTGAGTAAACAAAATCCTTGCCCTGACTTTGAGAGTAAAGGAAACTATCACCTTTGCCTCTGGCATCACTATAAAGACCTTGTTCCCGGACTTCCCAAACTCCATTTTTGTCTCCCTTGGCTTCTGCTAAATTGCTATTGAAGCCTGACTGCTTATCTACAGTCTCTGCGGCAGGGAGTTTTTCCGAAGCAACTTCCTTCGCCGCTGGCTGTTCGTCTTCTTCCTGTTTGGTCTCTTTGGCATTTGCTGTGACTTGATCTTCCTTATCAGTCTTTTGATTGGCTGACTCTACTGCTGCATCCTGACTACCTGCTTCCGTCGCTGCAGTCTCCCCAGCTACAAGGTTCTCTGTCTTATCGGCATTCCTTGTAGGAGCAGCTGTTTGCCCGCTCTCAGGCTCCGAGACAGCTGAAGAATCAGTCTGCAAGACCTGAGCAGGAGCTGGATTAGCCTTACCCTCATCCGCATAAACCACTCCGCCGCCATCTAACAAGAAAGCTCCAAAAGCTAGCAAGGCACACCCAAAAACCCAACGCTTGCCGCTTTTTCTCATAAACCAATTTTTACACACTTTTTCCCGATTATTTTTCATGACACACCTCAATAATCTAAAAATTAAACCAGACTCCTCACAACCAAATTACTTCTACATACCGCACTCCTTTCAATTTTCTTTGTTCAAAATGAACACCTCATTTAGCACCTAACTCCCTTATAAAAAAGAAGCAATCTCAATAATCTAAATATAACAAATTTTTGTAAGCGCTTCACCTAACGTTTGTCACAAAAACAAAATGACAGATGTCATATTTTAGAAACGAAGAAAAAACAAAAAACCTCCAAAACGGAAAGCTTTTGTTTGTTTTAAATTTATTCTGGATAGGATGCTGCCAGCTCGTTCTTTAGATATTCTGCCAAGTGCTGATGGGCAAAAATTCCTGCTTTTTCTTCCGCTGTCGGATTATAGTTGGTATTGGTGTTCACATCATAGACATAGATCTGACCCGTCTCCGACTCTACCCACTCAATAGCCGCCACATCAATACCAGCCTGAGCTAGAAATGTCTCATAAGCCTGTCTTTGACTAGCAGGCAGCGGCTCCGTGATTTGAAACTTATCCGATGTTTCCAACTGAGCAGGCTTTTGCCCAATCTGACACCCATCTGCCGGACAAAGCTGAAAGCCATCTGATGAATCAATGGACACAGTATAAAGAAACTTCTGGTTGATAAACTCCGAACGACGAATCCGACCATCCGCAGGCTTGATATAGGCCTGAAGCAGGGTAATCCCATCCACAGAAGGCTCAAAAGCAGGACTCTCTACATAGGATTCCAACTCTTCCTCACTATTGAAGAGCTGCACTCCCAAACCTTTCCCCGCCCGATTATGCTTGGTAATCAGGGGATAAATATTAAGCTTTCTAGCTGCCTCAAGAATATTCTCCTGTCCCAAAATGGCTACTGTCTCTGGATAAGCAATTCCAGCCTCAGAAAGCTTCAAATATTGTTTAATTTTGCTGATTTCCAGATTAATAGCCCCGCTGCCGTTGATGACCTTGCGACCGTGAGCTTCCAGCCAAGTTAGAACTTGCTCTGTAAATTCCGGTGCATAGCGGTGTCCACGCGTATGAGAAGAGGCTGACATCCGATTGTAGAAAATTCCTGTTGGGGGCGGACTCTGCAAATCTAGGATCCCACTTGACAAATCCCATAGTTCATAGGGCACATCTTTTTCCTCCAGCCACTTGACCAAGTGCTGCGTCCACTCCAAATTTTCATGAATAACGTATACTTTTGCTTGGCTCATAAGTCTCCTCTCCATTATGAATACCGAACAGCCAGCTTACTGCTTTTCGATTCTTCTACTACATTGCCTTCCGTCTTTTCAATAACACTGACGGCCAAGACCTGGCCTAGAACATTGAGGGCAGTTCGACCAGCATTGACAAAGAAATCAACCGCAAAAATCAAGGCAACGCCTTCCACCGGTAGGCCTAGCTGAGGCGCAGCTGCCAGCAAGACAACAATCGCTCCAGAAGGCACCGTCGCAGCTGTTTTACCAATCAAAGTCAAAAGCAAAACAGTAAAGAAAAGTCCTGATACAGAAAAAGCAATCCCATAAGCATGGGCAATAAAAATAGTTGCTACAGAGAAATACACAGCGGCCCCCTCAAGATTAAAAGTGTAACCCAAAGGCACAACCAAATCTATGACATGCTCATCATACCCCTGCTTCTTTAAATCTTTCAACAGAGGCGGCAGGACAACACTGGAACTGCCAGAGACAAAAGCCAAAGTCAGAAGACTCCAAATCCGTTGTAAGCTTGACAAATAAGGAATTCTGAAAGCGAGAGCAAGCAATGGAAAAATCACTAAAGCTAGCACCGCATAAGCCAGATAAGTTCCTGCTACAAATTGCCCCAAACCGACCAACTTGTCAACTCCTGTCGTAGCCACATCCTTAGCAATAAAACCAAAAATACCAATCGGAGACAGCTTCACAATCACACCGACAATTTTATAAATAGCCTCAATCCAAATCTGCAGCAGCTCAACAGCTTTCTGAGTCTTTTCTTCCTTGAGACTTCCAAGCCCAAAACCTAAAAATATAGCAAAAACAATAATAGGAAGCAAAGCCCCTTCTGAAAGCGACTTGATGATATTGGAGGGAATGAAGCTAAGAAAAAACTCATCCAATTGAATACTTTTGGCAATCCCATCAATGCTGGCTCCCGCCTGACCGATATTGACTCCCTGACCAAAGCCTAGATAATAAGCTGCAAAGACAAAAATAAAGGTAATCGCCGTCGTGACCGCAAAGAAATAGAGCAGACTCTTTGACAAAAGCTTCCCGAAAGATTTCTTGCCGATCACACCAGCCACAGCTACGACTACAACCGGAAAGACTAGCGGAATAATCACCATATTAATCAAACTGATAAAAGCTTGACCCAAAAACTGGTAAAAAGCCGAAAACTGCGGCCAGATAAGAGCAACAAGAACACCCAAAATCAAAGCAATCAACAACTGCAAGCCCAGAGAAATCTTTGACCATAAAGAAACGATTTTCATCCCAAACTCCTTTAGTCTATTTTGATAGCTATTTTACTATGATTGCCCCTATCTGGCTAATATATATTTTCTATGAAAGTAATAGAAGAATTTTATGGTGGAGTTGAATAGTGAAAAAAAGACATCCAAGAGTAAATTCTTGAATGTCTGTAAACATTTAATCTCCTAAAACTCCAATACTTGCTTAGTTATTTTGCTTTTTAGCTTTTTTCTTATAGAGAGCATCTAATTGCTCCTCATAATCCCAACGAAGTTTTGAGCGTTCCTCACCGATATCATCGATTTGCTCAAGAACATCTTTTCGAAACAACTCTGCATTAGTATCCATTTGAAAAATATCGGGATACGCCTCCACAGGCAGTTCTCCGTTTGCTATTTGATAAACTTCATCTTTTAATTGCTCTGTCGTATGAAGGACATAAGACAAATTGTCTTCTAAATATTCCTCTTTTTTCTTTAATTCCCTCATCTTTTTATCAAACTGTTCATCCAGTCTATAAATTTCTGCATTCATCTTTATCACCTAAAACTAACTTTTGATTGGACTTGTTAATTCTGGTTTTGGCATTTGCGATAGATAGTCTTTAGCTGCATTTGCTGCTTGACCTTCTAGCCCATCCGTGATATTCGTATTATATGTATTTTTAGCATAATCTTGCAGTTCTTGTGCTTTGGTATTTAATGTTTGTTGAAGCGCCTCTCTCTTGGCCTTGGCAGCTGCTACAGAGGCTATAACAGCCGCTTTTATAGCTACTCTTTGTTGATTCTTCAATATTTCTATTACAATATTTTCACTTGTTTTCTCTGCCATAATTATCCTTTGCTTTTATCATTTAAACTTCAGTACAATCAAGAGAAGGCTGCAAAAATATCTGCAGCACCTTGAGCATCTACTTGCTCAAGATTTTGTGCACACTGAATCATACTTTGAGAGAAATTAGTTATCTTAGTTTCAAATTCTTTTAAATGAGTGATATTTAATTCGTTAATCCCTGAATCCCACAAGTTTTCAAAGGACAGTTCTGACATTAGCCCCTCTATCTCCGAAGCAGACAACAAACTTCCTAGAGCCTCAATAGCACTTCTCTTAGAGTCGATAAATTCCTTAAGATTTGATTCGGCATCAGCTAAGGCAGTTTTCACTTCAGATATCTTTTGTTCAATATCTGAACCAGCCAATTCTACAGCAGTATACAATAGCTGACTCCTCAGCAAAATACGATCTTCGTAACTACCTGCACGCTTGATTCTCTCGTGTAAATTATTCGGATTCTTAAGATCGAGATTCTCTCGATCCCATTCCAAAGACTCCTTCTTTGCATCCTTGATGATTTTTGCATATTCCTTTTCATAATTTTCATATGTGTCTATGAGCTTATCTCTGTTATTAAAAATATTCCGTACTTCTTCCCAGCTCAACCCCAATTTATCTTTTATCTCAATTATACTTTTTTTAATCCCTAATAGACTTCCCTCTTTCATACTATCTAGTAGTTGTCCCGCTAATCTATTAAACTCCTCTGGACTCATGGTTACTAATTTTTCAATCACTTTTTCTGGAACATATCTTTTTATATTTTCAATGCTCTTTTTGTTTAAGTCCGCAAGTTTATGACCTGCTTTCCACAACTCAGGGTGATAGTCTTCAGAAACCTCTAAGAGATTTCCCTTACTATCTATCTGATAAGCGCCCAAGTCATGGGAGGAGTGTTTATCCATCATACTTGTATATTCGATCGGAACTACCACTCTGACATCACCAAATTGCTGATCCCAAGGTTTATCACGATTGAGCATACTAACAGGATCAAAAGGGTTAACATAATAAGTTGTTTTAGCATCTAATTGTGGGATTTTATCGCCATAACCTGCTTTTTCTAGACTCTTAGTAGGATCCGGACCATCAAAAAGAACAATATGGCCAACCTTACTCAACTCTTCCTCATTAAGTCCTGCAACCCCTTGTATCGAAGTCATCGTCCCCAATGAATGAGCTGTTATATCCATCTTGGCATCTGGTGCTGCATATTGATTTAGTTCAGCTATTTTTGCCTTCATGCCTTCGGTTGCATACTTAGCTTGAGGAATAATCGCGTCTGTCAGAGCAAAAGCTGCATCATTGTAAATCCAGTCTTGGAAGTTGAAATCGCTAGGGTTGTATGTCTGCAAGTATCCACCCCAGTCCTTTTGTGCCTCACCTAAATCAATTCCGAAACCATCGCTCCCACGAACAGCAAAATAGGTTTGTTTGGTATTTTGGTTAATCGTATCAGTATCTGTGACATAGTAGGCATTGTAGCCTGAATTTTTGTCTTCGAGCAGTCCTTCATTGTCAGGTTGAAGATAAACCTTCCCTTGGTTGGGGAGATCAGTGCCACCACCTTGGGTAACTTGACCTTTTTTATCTTTTGCATCTATAGAGAAGTCAAATACTAAAGACTTACCAGAATTAAGTATCTTTTGTTCTTTAGGAAGCAATTGTTCAAAACTAAATCCATTCGGTCTATCCCTATAGGCTGATTCCGCTAATGAAGCATATATATTATTAAAATTCTTCAAATTCCAGTTAGGCAAAAAGATCACCTCCTATTCTTAGTGGATTACTAAGAAACATTTCATCCATATTTAATGTCCCATCATCGTTTATTGGAATTAATGTTCCCCAACTTGAGCTCTCAATATTATTGAAACCTCCATAAATTTGTAACATTTTTCCTCCACCTTGAGGAGTACCATTACTCGCTTCACTCCATCTAACATCATCCCAATCAATCTGAACCGATTCGACTTTTGGACTTTGAGTTTTCACATAATCTATAATTTCTTGTTCATGCTCTTTGAGATAAGCAAGCTGTTTTTGCTTGATGGTTTCTTTATCATCTTTGATAGCCTTTTTTGAAGAAGCAACTTTCTTATCTTGTTTATTGTTTTCTTTTTGAGTCATGGTACATCCTCCTATACTTACTAGCGCCACTATTGATGTAACTGTTGCAAGTATGATTTTCGTTCTTTTTTTCATAGCGCCTCCTTGTATTATTTTATTAATATTATACCGCTAATTTTTTTGTCTAGCAACACCAAGAAAGTTTAAACTTTTCTTTTTAATCTTTTGGCTGTCGCCTTATTGAATGGCCAACAGTTCTGTATTCATGACATTAATTTACCTGAATCAAGTACTATCCGGCTTTCCAAATCTAATTATTCATATGGAAAATGATTAGGTCTATCCCTATAGGTTGATACCGCTAATGAAGCATATATATCATTAAAATCTTTCAAATTCTAATTAGGTAATTGGTTCACCTCCGATACTTATGTAATCACCCATAATCATTTCTTCAAGATTTACACTTTCATCATCATTAATTGGGATGTCCACTCCCCAACCCGATTCTTCAATATTATTTATACGCCCAAAAACATTAATATAATACTCGGGATTTGTAAGACCGCCATCACTCCATTGCGTCTCTTCCCAATCAATCTGAACTGATTCAATTTTTGGACTTTGGGCTTTCACAAAATCGATTATTTCCTGCTCATGTTCTTTGAGATAGGCGAGTTGTTTTTGTTTGATAGCTTCCTTGTCATCTGCAATATCCTTTTTTGAAGAAGCAACTTTCTTATCTTGCTTATTACTTTCTTTTTGAGTCATGGCACATCCTCCCAGACTTACGAGCGCCACTATTGATGTAATTGTTGCAATTATGATTTTCGTTCGTTTCTTCATAACGTCTCCTTAATTTTTTTGATACCACATTAATTCTCTAAAACAACTGGTACGATCCATACTAATTTTTCAGTCACTCAAAACCCAATGCTACACATCTAGTTTACTATATAAATTTTTTAAAATCTATAAATTACTAAATCTTATCAAGCAATTTACTTAGACTTATTTTACAAATCATAGCCACCCATCTAGGGACCACACACGCAAGGCAGGTGGTTTATTTTTCTTGTACCTTGGAGAGCCAGACAGGCTGAAAACCACATAACTACTTCTCTATCTTCAAGATCTTTACATCCTCTTCATTACACCTAATAGAACTCTGCTAACATTACTTCAATTTCTATCGGAGAAGTTGTTCTAAAATCTTTAAAACAAAGAGATAACCAAAATCATTAAATTGACTCTTTTAATTTCTTATATGATATAATTATTTTAAAAATCATATTAGTGAGAAATATTATGTCAAAGACAAAAGGTAACAAAAAAAGAAATTCTTCTAAAGTAAAATATATCTTAGGAAGTGGAGTTTTAATTCTAGCTTCTACAGTGATTCTGCCTAAAGTTTTGAAAAAAACTACAAATTATTTGTATAAAAAGCAAGTAAAAATAACTAATCATCGAAAAGTAACTTTTGATTGCAAGGACAAATTGGTTAAAAAATCTGAATATAAAAAGGTAGAAGAACATGCAAATTAATACTGACAATATTGCGCAACAATGTCTCAATGCGATTAATGATAGAATTCACAATTTAAAAAGATTAAACATCATCGTAATTGGGAAATCAGGTGTCGGTAAAAGCACACTAATCAACAGTTTGTTTAGAGGTAATTTTGCCGATACTGGATTGGGTAGACCAGTAACTCAGGAAATTCGCAAAATTGAAAAAAATGGATATCCTTTGGCTATCTATGATACACCCGGCTTTGAATTATCATATACCCAACAGGAGAGTGTCAAAGATGAAGTGATTAACCTAATTAACAACGGTTACTCTTCTAATGATATCAATGAGGTGATCCACTGCATTTGGTATTGTATTAATGTCGGTTCAAACCGTACTTTCGATAGTTCGGAAGTGGAATGGCTTAGAGAGTTTTCTGAGAAGAATAAAACGTCTAAGGTACCTATCATTGTTGTCCTTACTCAATCTGTACCTAAGAAGAAAGCACTAGAAATGAAAGCTCATGTTGAGCAGGAAAACTTAGATGTTTGTAAAGTTGTGCCAATTTTAGCTCAAGATATGGATTTTGATGAGGAATATGTCGCTAAAGCTTTTGGATTAGATACTTTGATTGATGTAATGTCTGAGGTATTGCCAACTGAACTACAAGATACTCTCCAAAATATCCAAAAAGTATCTCTGGAATCTAAAAAAAAACATGCTAGGGCAGTCATTGCGACTGCAGTAGCAGCAAGTTTTGGTGAAGGTTTCGCTCCAGTTCCATTCGCAGATGCATTCATGCTTGTTCCAACCCAGATAAGCATGATTACTGGCATCACTGTAATATTTGGCCTTGATATAAATAAAACTTTTCTAACCGCCTTTGTATCCTCAACCTTAGGGTCTGGGGGAGCAACATTCCTCGGAAAAACAATTGTCTCTAATATACTCAAATTTATTCCCGGAGTAGGAACAGCAGTTGGCGGAACGATTTCTGGAACCACTGCTGGATTAATTACAACTGCTTTAGGCGAGGCTTACCTATTTTTAATGGAACAAATATTTAAAGGAGAAATAAGCAAAGAAGCACTAGGTACTCCTGCCGGACAAAAACAAATGACAAAACTTTTTAGAGAACAATTATCTAAAAAAAGATAATACACCAAGATTTTGAATCTTGGTGTATTTTTAGGTTAAATTGTTTTTTACATCAAAAAAGACATCCAAGAGAAATTCTTGAATGTCTGTAAATGTTGATAGTATCGTATTGATTAACGTTTTGAGAATTGTGACGCTTTACGAGCTTTCTTAAGACCTGGTTTGGAAAGTATGAATTTCAGTTGGACTAAAAACAGCGTAATATCAAGACTTTTCTCCGCTTTTATAAAAGCTTTTTTCCAATCAAATTCAACTAATTTTATCCGAATGGTGTGGATTTTACCCCCAAAATTACAGAGAATGGAGCTGATAAACACTAAACGTTCACACCATTAGTTAAATGATTTTTTGTTCATCATTTTTCTTAGATGATAGAACTTCTAATTTATTTCTTATTCAAGCAAAAACAACCTGCTATAAGTAAGAAAGAGGAAGATACAAGAAAAACACGGCGTAAAAACCGATTCAGTTCATTGTCCTCAATCCTTGTCTGCTTCATTTTCTTTTACGAGATCGTTTTGTGAATCTTTTTCAGAGAGTTTTTGATCAATATACTTGTCAATGTTTTCATAAAATTCCTTGGTCGCTTCACTATCTAATGTTGGCGAGTTCTGAACTTGATTCACTTTCAATTGAACAGATTGAATACCGTAAGAGGCTTGTTTTTGGTGGAGTGTTTCTAATTCTTCTTCTGAAATCGGATCTCCAACAACCGTCAAGACCAATTCATTGTTACTTGACTTGTAGACTTGATTAATAACCGTATAATTGGCGAACTCTTTTCCTACAAACTGTTTGATCCCTTCTTTGCGCGCTTGTTCTATTGTCAGAGTAACTGCCGAATAGCTAGCTGGAAGAATCAACAATACAATCAAAGATATCAAGCCAATTCTCATTTTAATGCTCAGCTCTTTAAATGAAGTTAAAGGAGATTTTCTCATCAAAATTCTTGTTCCAACAATGTTGGCTAGCATGATAAAGACACAGTTGATCAAGAAAAGATAGAGAGCCCCCAATAAAAATCGTACATTCCCATTAGCTAAACCATAGCCAGCAGTACAGATAGGCGGCATCAGAGCTGTAGCAATGGCTACTCCTGGCACGATATTGTTTGCTTCTTTTTTCCTTGAACCGATCACACCAGCAATCCCACCAGCAATAGCAATGAGGACATCCCAAATGGTTGGAGAGGTTCGTGCAATCAACTCGCTACTTGCATAAGACAAGGGAGAAATCCAGAAATACAGAGTCGAGACAAGCAAACTGACCAACACTTGAGTCAATAAAACCTCTAGAGATTGCTTGATTAAACGCGTATCAAAAATAGCTAAACCGAATCCCAGTCCAACAATCGGTGTCATGAGAGGTGAAATCAACATGGCTCCTATAATGACAGCTGTTGAATTCATATTTAGTCCGATAGAGGCAATAAAAATTGCACACATCAAAATCGCTGTATCTCTCAATCGAACATGAAGGTCATCGTATAATTTCTCACGGTATTCCCGTGTTGAATAATTGGCAGTCATTTGTCCTCTCCTCTTTCCTTATTTAAATTGGTATAATAATTAAAAATAACAGCTGATAAACAGCCAAAAAATATGAGCCCATAAATCGTCAAGAAGACACTGGTAATCCTTCCAATCAAGGTCACAGCTAGGAGATCCCCGTAGCCGACAGTCGTCGAAGTCACAAAAGCATACCAAAGACCGTCTCCGTAATTTGTGATAGCAGGTTCAACTAGGAAAAGCACGCCTCCTGACCCAAAAACAAAGGTCACAAAACTCAGAGCAAACCGAGTAAAACCCGTAACCTGCATAATATGCCATAACATTTTTAAACGTTTCATTTGTTCTCCTTATTCATACTAGCTCCTGACCGAGCCGTTTTTTTCCAATAATCAAAGTGAAGATAGGACATGATCTCCATCAGAGAAAGATAGACAAACTGATAGATCTGATTTAAGCTGATTATCAACTGATATTGTTTGAAAAATGACTGGAAGAAAGACCAGATATGACTGTCTTGAATCAGTCCCTTCTTAATATCAGACAGGATATTAGCTAAAGCTCCCAAGGACTGAAACGGTAAATCCTTGACATTTATATAGATCCGGTCCACCACATCATTCAGACTGGTATCTTGGATGGCATGAAATTCTCCAAAGAGAACTCCTGCCGCTCCAAGAGTAGAAACAAATTCCACCAAATAATTTCTGAGGAAATTTTCTCAACCTTTTCCCATAATGTGTTTAGTGCCATCCATAACGATCCCAACCAGAAAAAGGAAAGAAAACAAGCAAAGAAATTTTGCCGTAAATCCCAAAAAGCTTCAAGACTTGGTGTTGTTGGTTTTTCTAACTCTAAAACCAAGATGGTCATAATAATTGCTAGAACAGCATCTGTCAATACAATTAATCTGTCTTTCTTCATCGGATTGCATCCCCTTTCTTTTTTGTAACATTCTATCTTATCGCATAATATTGGATATTCTTTCATAATCCGACTACAAACAAAAATAAACCAAAAAGTATGTCCCTATTATACTATATTTAACTCTAGAAGTATTCATCCATCTAATTAATAAATATATCATATTTCACAATAAGTGAATACTATCAAAGATTCATCCCCTTTCACTTCATCATGTAGTGTTGCTTAGATTTATCAAAAACAACCAAATTTGTATTAATTTCAAGTATCACCTAGTTACAAAAATTTGGGGTGAACAGAAAAAGCATCCCGTATTTTTGATACGAAATGCTTTCAATAAGTTTAAATAAGTTTTAACGTTTACTAAATTGTGATGCTTTACGAGCTTTTTTCAAGCCTGGTTTGGAAAGTATGGGTTTCAGTTGGACTAAAAACAGCGTATTATCAAGGCTTTTCAGAACGATATCTACTGATTAATTTCATAAAATATGAATCAATAGATTATAAATAGGGGAATAGTTTAGGTCTGTAAGCATTAAAATAATACACCTAACTTTGATCACCATTTTTTTAGTTATTCACTCTTTTTTCAGATAGTGTTTTTAAAGTTATGATATAAAATGCCGCAATTAAAACACTATACATCATAATCGGAGGATAGACAATTAAGGATAGAATCAATCCCACTCCTTTAATTATTAGGTCAGGTATCAATAACTTTCTATATTGTGCGGTAGCTTCAAGTAATTCTTTCTGATCTATATTGGGTTTATCAATTACTTTATGTAAAAACCAGTTTGCTACCGTTGAAACAACAACGATTATAATCTCCCTATAATCATGGAAAAGTAGTAAAAATAGTTGTTATCCTAGTTGATTAAAAAAATCTCTGATTTCCTCATCCTTTATAAAATAATATATAATTTTCCCCTCTCTTCTAGTGTCCAAGATGTTTTGATTGGCTAGTTTACGAAGATGGTGGGAGGCAGATGCCATACTGAGATTTAATAAACAGGCTATATCGCAGACACAGAGTTCTTCGACGGCAAGGAGATAAAAGATGATATTTATCTGTTTATTATCGGTAAATTTTGATAAAATGCGAAGTGATTTTTGGACTTTTTCCTTTTCAAGGTAGTTCGTTGCGGTTGTAACATTTTGTTGATTTATAACATCCACTTGACAGATACTATCTTTTTTCATAATTTTTTCTCCTAGCCTAACACAGCCCATAGCATGTCAAAGCTGTTGTTTTCAATCAGGATATACATCCCCAATCCTAAATAGACAACGGCAATAAACCATCTACTATATTTTTCCAAAGTTTCTCCAACAGAAGGGACTTGTGCTAATTTTTGGGCAGAAAAAACCAAGAGATAAATCATGACTAGAAAAGTAAGTAAAGTCACTATCAAATTCGCTAAATTTAAGGTGGTAAAATATGGGACAAAGACACCAATATTATCAGCGCCACAACTTGCAAAAGTAATCATAGCGACTAGAAAAATCAGGTTTTTATTGTCTTTTCGCAAACCATCTTTTGCAATAGCTTCTCCATCAGAATCTCCTAAAAGCAAAACTTTGAGGCCTAGGAAAATTGGAATCAAACCGAGTAAACCTAAAATCTCTTTACTAGGAATATAATTTAAGACAAATGCAAAAAGCAAACTTAGGAATATTAGACTAACAGAGCCTAGAAATTGTCCTAAATAGATGTTAATGATGTCCTTTCTGCTTTTTCTTTTGGCAAAAAATAACATTAGGATAATAAGTAAGTCTACGGCTGTCCCAGAATACAGGATTATTGAAGTAACAATATTTTGAATCATAAAACACCTCATTCAAATATATTTTTGAATGTATTCTAACATTAACCTTTGTAGATGTCAACTTCAAATCCACCAATTAATAATTGCATGTCAATATTTGTATTGTGAAACTAGTTTCAGAAATATATAGTCTTAAAGTATGTCCACTGCCAATGGTTTTTTCAATATTTAAAAGGAGAGAACCAATTTGGTCCTCTCCAGGGTATAATTTTCCATCAACCCACTACAGTTGACAAAGAGCCGTTATTCTCAAATGAGACAACTCCTTTTAGTTTTTATAACCTCAGCTTCTCGGTCTCTTACCTAGTTTTAATAGAAAGACTACGAAGGACGATTCTTAAAGTAGTCAGATTGTGCAATATCGAAAGATTAGATGGGCTTAACCAATTTAACAACCCAAATCCAATTAAACTTCCATTTATTACAACTGTTTCTTGAATATTTCTTTGAATTAATTTCTGCAACGATTCAGATAAAGAATTCAATTCCTCGAAGAAATCTAAACGATTATCTAATAATAAAATATCACTCATCTGCTTAGAAATATCAGCACTTTCATTCATCACAACCCCAATATCTGCAAGCGTCAAGGCAGCAGAGTCGTTTAACCCGTCTCCAACCATCAAAATAGTTCGGCCAGCTTTCTGTAATTCCTGAACCAACTGAAACTTACCATCTGGTTTTAAATCAGTATAAACGTTGTCAAATGGCAGATCTTTAACCAACTCTTCTGTTCTAGCCAACGTATCACCAGTTGCCAGAATCAGTTTTTTCCCTTGGCGCTTTAGCTTTTTCAATGCAACTTTCGCCTCGCTTCTCAAGGGAGTGTGGATACAAAACATCCCAATTAATTCTTTCTTATAAGCCAAAAACAATAAATTGTAATGAGTCTTATATTGCTCAATCAAGGCCAGCTGCTCAGAACTAATTCTTACCTGTTCGTCTTGCATTAGTACATAATTTCCAATGACAACCGATTGACCATCAATTTGCGATTTAATCCCTTTGCTTGCAACATACTGAAGCTTGCCATGCATTTCTTCGTGTTCAATGCCTTCAATTTCAGCTTGTTTAACAATTGCATTGGCAATAGGATGATAGATATGTTCCTCCAAACATGCACTTATTCTTAAAATATCTTTCTCAGTATAATCTCCGAAAGGAAGAACCTTTTCAACCAAAGGATAACTCGTCGTGATGGTACCCGTTTTATCAAACAAGAAAGTATCCACTTCCAGATATTTTTCTAATACATCACCATCTTTAATAACCATTTCTCGATTTAGACCTTCCTTTATGGCCGTAAGGTAGGCTACAGGTGTGGATATTTTTAGAGCACATGAAAAATCCACCAATAAAAAGGAAATGGCTTTTGAAAACGAACCTGTTAACAGATAAGTCAAACCAGCACCTAAGAAGTTATATTTTACAACCTTGTCTGCCATCCTAATAAAATGACGTTGTTTTGTCTTCTTACTCTCTTCAGATTTTTTCATCAGATTGATGAGTTGCAAAATACGACTGTTTATCTGATTATCAGTCACACGAATTCTTAACTCTCCTGTTTCCAAAACAGTATTCGCACATACAGAATCTCCCTCTTTCTTTTCAACAGGGAAGCTCTCTCCAGTCAAGGAACTCTCATTGACCATGCCTAATCCTGAAACCACTTGGCCGTCAAACAAGATTTCATTCCCTTGGGAGACAACTAATACATCACCTACTTGAACATCAGAACTCTTGATGCTGATGACCATGTCTCCCCGCACTAAGAAAACATCACTTTCTTTAGCAAGAAGGCTTTGTTCCAAATCTGTTGCTGTTTTTTTTAAAGACCACTGATCCAGATGATTACCCAAATCAAGCATAAACATGATGTTGCTAGCTGTCTTGGATTGGTTCATAAACAAGGACAACAAAATGGCCGAACAGTCCAAGACCTCCATGGTTAGTTCCTTGCGCGCTAAAGTTTGATAGGCTTCTTTGACATAACCCAAAGCCTGATAACAAGTCCAAATATAACGAATAGGGTAGGGTACAAAACTTCGAAACAGCAAACGCTTAATCGCTGCACCCGATACAATTGAATAAGCACTCTCTTCTCTACGAATGGGAAGAGTCATCAAGTCCGAAACTTTCCCCTTGTCAATTTTTTTTAAAAAGGCCTCTGCATTTTCTAATACAGAGAAGCCTTCTTTCATACGTAGAGTAAAGTGCTGCTGATCCATATAAAACTGAATAGAGTCGATCCCTTTTTCATCTTTAGCCAAGGAACGAAGATAATCTTGAATATCCAAGGTCAGTGAAAACGAGGACGATAATCGGATATGTTGATATCCTCTGTGTAGCACTTTAAAAGACATATTATTCACCTGTCAGGCTATCTAATTGTTCTTCTTTCTTTTCCTGTTCGTATAAATATTTAGCGTCTTGTAAAACATCATCACCGTGTTGTTTTACAACAGAAACAGATGCATCCAGTCCATCTTTCAATTTGTAAGCTTTAGCCAAGGCCTTAGAATAGCCTTTCTTAGCTTCTTTACTTGCTAAGACTTTCAAGCCAAGCGTCCCAAATGCTACCCCTCCTAAGAAGAGAGATGATTTTTTCGCAACTTTTGCGACGTTTAATACTTCTTTTAACATGTTTATTTCCTCCTTGTAACTATTGTAGCGAAAAATGACAGCAAAAGCAATTGCTGATATCTGATATATAGATAAAATTCTCTATACTGAT
This sequence comes from Streptococcus sp. AS14, assembly GCF_000286495.1. Taxonomy (NCBI): domain Bacteria; kingdom Bacillati; phylum Bacillota; class Bacilli; order Lactobacillales; family Streptococcaceae; genus Streptococcus; species Streptococcus sp. AS14. Next base: position 110,850 of record NZ_ALKI01000016.1, on the reverse strand, counting down.
ATTTAATTATATTATGATGAAAACAATATACTTTATTTTTTGATACTGTCAATAATTATGTGTAAACACTTAAGTAGAGTTACGGAGTGTTAATTAAATAAGCTTTCAAGTGTATCAGAACATTGACCAAACCCTTTATGGATTCGTTGACTTTGCTTGAAATTATAATCTTCAAACAACGTAACTAAGTAACGTTCCAGAGCCTCCTCATTAGGAAAAAGAACCTTCTTTTTCGTTTGATGTTTGATTTCTTTGTTAAGAGACTCAATGAGGTTTGTCGAATACATGCTGTGCCAAATCTGGTAGGGAAACTGATAAAAAGTTAAAAGATTATCCGTCTTCTCCAGACTTTCCATGACTTTCCTATACTTTGGTTTCCATTCGGCGAGAAAGTCCTCTAAAGCTTGTCCTGCCATTTCTAAATTTTCAGCACGATAAATCATTATAAATTGCCCCAGAATAACCGCTCTATCTGCTCGTTTCACTTTACTAGCTAGATTTCGACTAATATGAATTAAGCAACATTGTTGTTTAGCTAATGGGTGAGCCTGACTGATAATCTGCTCAAGCCCCTTAAAGCCATCTGTAACTACAAGAGAAATCTGTTGGATTCCTTGGTTTTGAAGCTTGTCTAACAGGGTGGACCAAGAAGCATTGTTTTCTTGAGGCAACTGTGCATAGCATATCTCTATGCGACTAAAGTCGCTAGAGCTATCCTAATTGCGCACCGCCAGTTCTCATAGAAAAAAACACCTTGCAAGATGCAAAGTGTTTTCGTTTGTATTCTGCTGTCCAGCAACGAATTAACGTTTAGAGAACTGGCTAGCTTTACGAGCCTTTTTCAAGCCTGTTTTCTAGTATTTTTATATCTATTGGCAGATTATCCGACTTATCCCCATCAACATCTGACTCTAACTCAACCTCTGAAGAAATCCTAATATTGCGTACTTTGATATATTCGATATTATTGTTACCTACTAGATCCCCTTTTTAATAAATCTGGGATAGCCGATAATTTAGAAATGATGGATGAATCCTTTAAAATCAAGATATTTCCATATTCATCTGTATTTTCATCAAATAGTTTTTTGTCTGCATAGTAATTGGATAGAAGAACTAAGACCTGAGTAGCTTCACCTTCATAATTGCCATTTTTGCTTTCAAAAGGTAATAATTGCTTGTTCATAGCTTGGCGAATCAGTTGCACCAGCCAAATTAATTGTCTTGACCGACGAATAAAGCGACTTCTTTCAAGGATTCGACCATAAGGAAACAGTTGGCAGATTCTATAAAAGTGTCGATGTGATTCGGCACGCTCATCAGACTCGCTACACAGAGCTGGTACATAATATCTGCTATAATTTTCTGGAAGATTTGGTCAAGCGGTCTTTTAGCCGTGTGACAGGCATACAGGAAAAACACTATTTATTTACTTTTTGCACGGGAGGCTTTAAGATGTTGCTGGACGCCTTTCTTGATAATCACTCAGAGTCGCCAGAGTGTCTGGGCTGGGATATGGCAAAGATATACCGCTGCCTGAAACTGTTCTTTGACGCTGATAAACGCGACATATCAATTAAAATGTCGCACTAAAATGATTGAAAAGTGATTGAAACTGTATTATAATGAACGTATATATTTAGAAAAGAGGTACTAACTATGGAAAACCTAGTAGTTTCAGTCTTTAACACTGAAAGCGAAGCTTATCAGTCCTTTGCGGATTTGAAGGCTTTCCGCCAAACTCAGACGACCAAGGTTGCTCAAATCGCCTTGGTCAAAAATGAAAACGGTCACATCGTTGAAAAAGAACGCTATGACTTTGAAGATTCAACGACGGATGCAACCCTAGAAGGTGGCTTGCTCGGTGCAGTTATCGGGCTTTTGGGTGGTCCTATCGGCGTCTTGTTTGGTTATGGTATTGGCAGCCTCTATGGTTTGGCTGCTGGTGATACCGTTGATACGGCAGAAGCTGGCTTGATTGACGTTGTGTCTCAAAAATTGATCGACGGCGAAACAGCCGTTGTCGCCTTGGTGCAAGAAAACAACGAAGCAGTCATCGATGCTTACTTCACCAAGTACGACACCCAAATCGTGCGTTGGGATGTAGCAACCGTCGTAGCCGAAATCGAAGCAGCTCTGCAAGTCCAAGAAGACCTCTACAACCAGGCACGTGCACAAATGAAGGCTGAACGTAAAGCCGAACGCAAGGCTAAACTTGAAGAATTCAAGGCAAATGTCAAAGCAAAATTTGACAAATTGAAAGCCTAACGTCTAAGCGTCTCATAAATTTAAATGTGACTGAGACACCATTTAAAATTTATGTGCGTCGGATTCTCACAGTTAAATAATTGCGTTGACAAAGCCGTTACAGCCGTTCTTCCATTCTTTGAAAAGAATGTTTAATAGACAAGAAATCTGGACTAGTATTGGTCTGGATTTTTTTGTGAATATAGAGGTCATAGCTTTTTGACTATGCTTCGTTATAATTAGAAAAATTTTAAGTTTTATCAAGATGAAATCAGTCAGACGAAGACATCCCGAATTAGCACCAGCATCACCACACAAACTAAGACATACTGGTGCTACTCTTGCTAAACAAGCAGGTGTTTCTCTTGAAGCCTTCTCAGAAGCTCTTACTCATAGTGATAAAGAGATTACAAAAACTTACGTTAATATCAAAGATAAAGTCAATCAGACTGTAGGTGATATTGCTTTTCGTAGTTTAAAAAATTGATGGGGTGAATATGGGGTGAATTTTGGGGTGAACTTTGATTTTTTGAAACAAAAAAGACATCCAAGAAATAATTCTTGAATGTCTGTAAACGTTGATATAATCGTATTGATTAACGTTTTGAGAATTGTGATGCTTTACGAGCTTTCTTAAGACCTGGTTTCTTACGTTCTACCATGCGGGCATCACGAGTAAGAAGGCCTGCGCGTTTCAATGAATCGCGGAAGTCAGGGTCTACTTGAAGAAGGGCACGAGCGATACCGTGACGGATAGCGCCTGATTGACCAGCGTAGCCACCACCATCAACGTTTACGAAAACGTCGTATTGACCAACAGTTGAAGTAACTACGAATGGTTGGTTGATAACCAAGCGAAGGTCAGCGTGTGGGATGTACTCTTCAACATCTTTTTTGTTTACAGTGATTTTACCAGTTCCTGGAACAAGGCGAACGCGTGCAACAGCGTTTTTACGACGTCCAGTACCTGCATATTGTGCTTGTGACATAGCTTATTTGTTCCTTTCCTTAGATAAGTCCTGAAATATCAAGAACTTCTGGTTGTTGTGCAGCGTGAGTGTGCTCAGCGCCTACAAATACTTTCAGCTTCATACCTTGAGCGCGGCCAAGAGTATTGTGCGGAAGCATACCTTTAACTGATTTTTCGATCAAACGAACAGCGTTCTTAGAGCGAAGCTCACCTGCTGAGATTTGTTTCAATCCACCTGGGTACATAGAGTGAGTGTAGTAGATCTTATCAGTCGCTTTTTTACCAGTCAATTTTACTTTTTCAGCGTTGATAACGATTACGAAGTCACCTGTATCAGTGTGTGGTGTAAAGGTTGGTTTGTTTTTTCCGCGAAGTACGCTTGCTACAACAGCAGAAAGGCGTCCAAGAGGGACATCAGTAGCGTCCACTACATACCATTTGCGTTCAACTTCACCTGGCTTAGCCATGTATGTTGTTTTGTTCATGATTTCTCCTATGAATATCGTTTTTGTTTACAGGGCGGATGTTCCGGTCCGCGAGTTATTTGAAAGGTTCCGGGGCCTTACAAATGGGGTAAACAATACCGCCTACTATCATATCAAAAATAGTAGGCAAAAGCAATAGATTTGAAGCAATTATTTATGAAATAGCGATTTCATGTTTTCTTAGTCTTGAATGTCTTGGGCAATACTAAAGAGTCCCAAAGTTCCAGGACCAGTATGGGTAGAAATGACAGGTCCCAGAGGCATGAGGAGAACTTCCTCTACTTGGTCGCTTTCCAGCAGCTGGGCTTTTAGACTCTCAGCAACTTCTTTGGCACCTGCATAGGCAATAACCACCCGCGGGTCAGCAACTCCCTCCAGAGTCATGCGGACAACTTCAGCCTGTGCCTTCTTCTTGCCGCGAACCTTAGCGACCGAGTCCAGAGTCCCATCTCCCTTGACAGCGATAATCGGCTTGATATTGACCAAGCTCCCCATAAGCGCAGCAGTTTTGGAAATCCGACCACCCCGCATGAGATGATTGAGGTCATCAACCAGAAAATATGTCTTGACCTTAGGCACCAAGCTCTCAATCAAGTCTGCTGTCTGCTCCAAGGTCTGGCCTGCCGCTCTAGCTTCTGCCGCTTTCATGACTAAAAGTCCTTCCCCCATAGAAGCCGCCTTGGTATCAATGATGCGAATCAGTGCACCTGGAAAATCTTCCAAGACTATCTCCCGTGCCATGACAGCACTCTGATAAGTACCTGACAGGGCTGAAGCAAAGGCTACATAGAGAACTGGTGTCTCTTCCTTGGCATAGCTACGAAAAACATCTTCAAACTGGCCGACATTGATCTGACTGGTAGTCGGCTTACTGCCGGACTCCATCTTATCCAGAAGTTCTTGGCTGGTCAGCTTGCCTGCGCCAACTGTCTCATAAGTTTGGCCATCTAGCTGAATGGTCAGGCCTAGGACCTGAACATCATTTTCCTGGGTCCAGTTTTCTGGCAGGTCTGCTGTTGAATCGGTTAAAATTTTAAAGGTCATCTTTTTTCTCCATCATTTTTTGTAAATCACGCAAAGATTGGCTGTCCATCGGTCGCAAGGGCGGTCTTTGCAGGTTGATTTGTCCGCTCAGTTTATTGAGGTCTGATTTGGTAACAGCCACTCGCTTCTCTAGCTCTCTAGCGGAAACTCTCAAAGCTCCTTGGGCGAAGACAGTCCACTGCTCATTGAGATCGCTAGTCGCAACTGACACCTGATTTTTGGGTGTATTGAGCTCAGCTGCCAAGCGCTCGATATAGTCATCCGCCGTTTCCTCCTCTTCAGTGAAAACGACCGTCACATTAAACTCCTCGTAGGTCTGCCGAACTCCCGGCATATACTGGGCATCAAAGACGCAGATAACTTCCAGTCCTTCAAAACTGGCATAATTACTGAGCTTCTGAAGCAGAATCGTTCGTGCGGCATCTAGTTCTCCGCGGTTAAAGTAAGGACGAGTCTCCCGCCAAAAGGCCGTCATATTGTAACCGTCCACCAGTAAGATTTTTCTTTTCATAGGCGATTGCGAAATACTTCATACATGAGAATAGCCGCTGCGACACTGGCATTGAGGCTCTGAACATGCCCATTCATGGGAATGGAAATCATCTCGTCCACTTGCTTTTTAATATTGCTTGAGATCCCCTTAGCTTCGTTGCCGATGATGAGGGCCAGCTTGCCTGCTGTATTCCACTTATGAGAAGGCGTCCCCTGCATATCTGTACCGAAAATCCAGAAACCAGCTTCCTTGAGCTTGTCCAGAGTCTGGCTGAGATTAGTCACACGGGCAATAGGAATATGCTCAATGGCACCCGTTGAAGTCTTGGCCACGACTGGTGTCACACCGACTGCCCGGTGCTTGGGAATGATGACTCCCGCTACATTGGTCGCGTCAGCCGTCCGTAAGATAGAGCCCAGATTATGCGGGTCAGTCAGCCCATCCAAAATCAGCAAGAGCGGATTGTCTTCCTGCTCTGCTTTTTTCAACAGCACCTCGAAGTCAGTATAGGCGAACTCCGCCACCCGCAGGACAAAGCCCTGGTGAACAGCTCCATCAGTCATCTCCTGCAAGGTTTTCTTAGGCGTCCATGAGATAGAAACCTTCTTTTCTGCTGCTAAATCTTTGATTTTGTCGACCTTTTTACCACGCAGGTCGTCTTGAATGTAGAGTTTATTTCCAGTGTTAGCTGCGAGAGCCTCTGTCACCGCATGCACACCGTAGACAATATCGTTTTTTTCCATAGGACTAGTATAACACAAAGGCGAAAAAATGGCGGCAGGATTTACTCGGGCGAGACAGAATTCTGCTCTGATAAAAAGCAATCAGCAGCCCCTAAGATTCCCCGTCTGTCATGCTATAATAGAAAGAAGTCTAAAAAAGGAAACTCTTACTCATGTCTCTCCTCCAACGCACCATCAAGCTGGTACTAGCTACCTGTCTAGCTGCTTGGCTGGCTGACTTTTTAGGTCTGGCCTACTCAACTTCAGCTGGAATTATTGCTATCCTCAGCGTGACCGATACCCGCCGCAGCACTGCAAAGCTAGCTGGCAATCGCTTTTTATCTACCCTGCTGGCTCTGGCTATCGGAAGCCTGGCTTTTCACTTTCTAGGTTTTCATCTCGGAGCATTGGCCATCTATATCGTAGTCTATGTGCCTCTGGCCTTTCGCCTTGGCTGGGAAATCGGCATTACACCTAGTACCGTCCTCGTCACCCATCTGCTCTTAGAAAAATCCACCTCCTGGTCACTCCTTGGAAATGAACTAGCTCTATTTCTCATTGGAACTGGCTTTGCTCTCCTTGCCAATCTCTATATGCCCTCGCGCCAGCAAGAGATCGATAGCTACCATGGGCAAGTGGAGGAACAGCTGAAAAAGATTTTGCTGCGCTTTGAATATTTCTTAAAAGCTGGAGACGGCCGAAATGATGCAGCGCTGATCAAGGAGCTGGATAAGGTTCTGCAGCAGGCCTTGCAGCTGGTCTATCTGGATCACTCCAACCACCTCTTTCACCAGACCAACTACCATATCCACTATTTTGAAATGCGACAGGCCCAAAACCGCATCCTGCAAGACATGGCTAGCAATATCAACAACTGCCATCTAGCAGCCAGTGAAAGCTTGATTTTAGCCCGCCTCTTCTCTCAGACCGCTAAGCAACTGAGCCAAGAAAATCCCGCCCGAGACCTCTTGGACGAGATTGACAACTATTTGACCGTATTTCGCGAGCGGCCGCTCCCTAAGACCCGCCAGGAATTTGAAACCCGCGCCATGCTCCTGCAGCTCCTGCGAGACTTGGAAACCTTTATTAGAATTAAGGTAGAATTTTACGAAAATTATAAAGAAGACTAGCTGCCATGGAAAGCAGCTAGTCTTTTCAGTCTATTTTATAATAAAAGGAATTCGGATCTGTATTGGTTCCCAGTCCTTGACCAGCCCAAATCCGATCTCGATCATGATCTGATGCATCTTTATATGTTTCTCCTGCATTAGTGATAGTGTAGTCTTTTCATTTAGGTATAAAAGCTATTACATAACCACCTGCACCTTGCTTAGGGAGGACTCCAATACTAACAAAACCATACATATCTCTTGCACCATATTCGCTCAAATGTTGAGTTTCGCTCACCAAACCATTGGCATCAAACACCAATGTATTTCCAGTACCACTTTTCCAAGTTCCTACAATGCTAGAGTAGTCTCCATTTTTTATCTCTTCTTCATTCATGGAAGATTCAGAACTTTCTGCTGCTGGCTCACTTGTGTCTTCTGAACTGGACAGCTCTATGCTACTAGAAGAAGTTTCCTGAAGGCTGGCTTGCTCTGAATTCTGGCTACTGCTAGACGCCTTGGACGAAGTTGTGCTAGCACTATTGGTCTTTCCAGAAGAAGTCTCGATTTGTTTGTTATTTCTGTTGCTATACGCCCATAGCAGAAGTAAAACCAAGGCTATTACCGATATAACCAAATATTTTTTCACGATATTCTCCTTAACTAGTTTCTATTATTATAGCAAATACAGACACTAAAGAAAAGAGCTGCCGCAGCAACTCTGTTTTAGATATCTTCAATTTATCTAGCTTGTAAACGGAGCTAGAAAATCTTTCTTTATTTGCTTTCCTCCACCCGTTTGATACACCAGTCAATCAGTTCTTCCAGTCGCTCAATGGATTCGGTCATATGCAGGTAGCCCATGACAGCTTCAAAGCCGGTAGACATCCGATAGGTGACGATATCTGTATTCTTAGCCTTGGTGTGGCTGTTGGCATTGCGGCCGCGCTTGTAGATATCCTCTTCCTTATCCGTCAGAATCCCCTCTTCCAGCATGAGAGAGATGAGATTGGCCTGAGCCTTGGCAGAAACGTACTTGGTCGCTTCCCTGTGCAGCTGATTGGGCTTAGTGAGCCCCTGAAAAATCAGGTGACGCCGGATATACATGGAGTAGACAGCATCACCCTCAAAGGCGAGGGCAATGCCGTTAATCAGGTTGACATCAGTCACGGGTCCACCTCACTCCGTCCTTGGTATCTAAAAGCTTGATGCCCTGAGCGGCCAACTCATCCCGAATACGGTCTGCAGTCGCAAAGTCTCGATTACCCCGCGCCACTTGGCGTTCCTCAATCAAGCGCTCAATGTCCGCGTCCAAGACTTCTTCCACAAAGACGATACCAAAAACTTCTAAGAGCTCGGCAAAGGCTGCCTTAATATCAGCGGTGTAGTTGCCAGAGTTGATCCACTTGGCTAACTCGAAGACAACCGTGATACCATTGGCCGCATTGAAATCTTCGTCCATTGCAGCGGTGAACTTGTCTAGAAAGACCTGAAGCTGAGCAGAGTCTGCTTGACCAGTGAAAGGCTGCTCATAGGTATTCTTCAAATACTTAAGATTGGTCGCTGCATCATGAACTGCTTTTTCCGTGAAATTAATCGGCTTGCGATAATGCTGGGTAGCAAAGAAGAAACGCAGCACCTGACCATCAATGGTCTTGAGGGCATCATGAACGGTGATAAAATTACCTAGAGACTTGGACATTTTGACGTCGTCAATGTTGACAAAGCCATTGTGCATCCAGTAATTGGCAAAAGTCTGACCAGTCTTGGCCTCTGACTGGGCGATTTCATTGGTATGGTGAGGAAACTCTAGGTCTGCCCCACCACCGTGGATATCAATAGTATCACCCAAAATCTCCGTCGACATAACCGAACACTCGATGTGCCAGCCTGGGCGACCTGCTCCCCAAGGACTGTCCCAGGAAATCTCGCCCGGCTTAGCTGCCTTCCAGAGAGCAAAGTCAACTGGATTTTCCTTGCGAGCGGTCTCCTCATCTGTCCGACCAGAAGCACCTAACTCCAAGTCTGCCAAGGTTTTGTTGGCTAGTTTGGCATAATTGTGAGACTTTTCGACGCGGAAGTAGACATCGCCCTCTGACTCATAGGCATAGCCCTTGTCCACCAAAGTCCGCACAAAGTCAATGATTGCCTCCATAAAGTCAATCACGCGCGGATGCTGAGTAGCCGGCTTAACACCCAAAGCTGATACATCCTCACGAAAAGCCGCGATATACTTGTCCGCCACTTCTTTTGGTGTGATGCCTTCTTCCTTGGCGCGATGGATAATCTTATCATCTACATCTGTAAAATTGGAAATATAATTGACCTCAAATCCCCGATACTCAAAATAGCGACGAACTGTGTCAAAAGCTACTGTTGAGCGAGCATTGCCGACATGGATATAGTTATAAACCGTCGGACCGCAGACATACATGCGAACCTTGCCCTCTTCAATGGGCACAAATTCACGTAGGCTGCGGGTCATGGTGTCGTAAATTTTAATCATGCGGTCCACTCCCTTCTCTATTTCTGACTTTTTCGGCTGAAAACCAGCTCTGCAAAAGGGCCAAATTGTCTGAGGCTATCCAGTTGGTAAAAGCGCTGCCCTTCCTCTTGGGTAAAGAGGGGAACCCCCTTTCCTAGGATAAGGGGTGCTATCTGAATAATGAGGTGGTCGAAAAGATCCGCATCCAAGAGCGGTCCTACCAAGGAATTACCACCAATCACAAAGACATTTTTGCCTTTGTCAATCTGGTGAACAAAGTCCACCACATCCCCAGCTACTGGCTGGTAATTGCTGACAGGCAGGTGCCTATCATGCGTAAAGACATAGTTTTCCGTAGCTTGATAAAAACTTTCTACATCTTGCAAATCTTGGATTTCCTCAAAGGTCCGCTTGCCCATGATGGTGATATCCATTTGCCTGTAAAAGTCATCATAGCCTGTATCCTCTACAGAACCAAGCTGATGCAGCCAGTCTATCCTGTGCTGGCTGTCTGCCAAGTAGCCATCCATGGTGATACAGCCGTAAAAATATACTGCCATTCTTGTAGTTACCTTTCTAGTTCCTTTGCTATTGTCAAAGCGATAGTGAAAAAAGTCATGGCATCAGCTGTCCGCTCTTCATGGCGGGCATCCCAGGTTCGGTTATGGTGATCCACATAGTCAGCTGTGTAGAAGAATTGATAGACTTTACTCTTGCGAAATTGACTCCAAGCCATGATAGCCGAAGCTTCCATGTCCACCACTTTGGCTCCAGCAGCCAAGCGACGCTTGACCTTATCAGGCGTTTCTCGATAAAAGGCATCAGTCGTCCAAGACTTGGTGCGGATATGCTCGATATTGTGCTTGTCAAAGATGGCTTCCAGCTCGATCAGCAGAGACTCGTCATAGGCTACTTCGTCACCCGGTGGGGCATAGTGATAGCTAGTTCCTTCATCTCGCAATGCAGCCGCAGGCAGGATGATTTTATCCGCCTCAATTGAGTGATCCAAAACGCCACAGGAACCTAAAATGATGAAATTCGTGAAGCCTCTGGCCGCTAACTCCTCCAGCTGGCCGACTATCATGGGAGCCCCAATTGGAGCCAACATAACTGCTAGCTTGCTAGTTCCTTGGTCATAAATATACCATGGATGCTGTCCGTTTATGCTTTTCAAATAGCCTCCTGTATAGACTTCTTCTGACTCAATCAAACGTTTCAGAATTTCCCCGTTAAAGGATAGGATGATGGTTTCACACACTTCACCCTTATCAATAATCTGCCTATCTGTTGGCTCAATAACTCCAGCTACATCTTCAAATTCCTCTAATAGCATAACTTCTCTTTCTTTAAGGCTCCAGCAAATTCACCTTCATCTTTTCTATGCGGCGCAGCTTGGTCTCATCTTTTTTGGCTTCACTGATATAGCGAGCCCATTCGCGCTGGTGGCTAGGTGGCAGTTTTGTAAAACGCTCCTTGGCGGGACCTTCTAAGCCTTCTTTCAGCTCAAGGACTACCTGGTTCAAAATAGCATCTGATAAATCTGACATGTCGGTTCCTCCTGTCATATTTCACTTCGATAGCTTTGCTACCCTTTCCTAAAGACTTGATGAATGGTGGCTGGCTTCACGGGCATGCTCTAGCTTGTCTAGATAGTATTCCCGTTTCTCCTCTACCTCGTGAATGGTTGGCTCGTCTTTCTCACCGTGAACACGGACAATCTTCGCCGGAACTCCGACCACCGTCACATCACTTGGGACATCGGCTACAACAACTGCACCGGCTCCGACCTTGGCTTTTTCACCAATCTCAATTGGTCCAATGACTTGAGCATGGGCAGAGACCAAGGCGCCCCGACGCACGGTCGGGTGGCGTTTGCCTGTATCCTTGCCCGTACCGCCTAGGGTCACACCGTGGTAAAGCATGGCCCCCTTCTCCACAATGGCTGTCTCACCAATCACTAGGCCACTGCCATGGTCGATGAAGACACCCGACTCAATCTGAGCGCCGGGATGAATCTCAATCTGGGTCCAGAAACGCCAGAATTGACTGTGCATGCGCGCCAGCAGCTTGAAGCCGTGCCGCCACAAAAAATGCGAGAGGCGGTGGGCCGCCAAAGCTTTAATGCCTGGATAGGTTAGCAAGACTTCCAACGACGTTCGTGCCGCCGGGTCATTTTCTTTTACGATATCAATTGATTCCTTCCACCAACCCATGCTAGCCTCCTTCCTTCTATAAACAAGGAGAGACGAGAACTAGGCTCGCCTCTGCCGATTTTGATGAGGTCTACAGGGATGAGCGACCTCTTATTCTTCTGTTTTAGGGCTTTCTTGATGGTCCTTATGACCCTTGTGCTCCTTGTGTGGATGATGTCCCTTGTCATGGTGATGCTTTGGCTTATCAGACTTTGGTGGACGCGGCAGCAATACTTTCATGGAAGCATCTACCCGGCCTTTGGCATCAATCTTGATAACCTTGACATCCACTTCATCACCGATTTGTACGACGTCCTCGACATTATTGGTCCGAGTCCAGGCTAACTCTGAAATATGAACCAGTGCATCCGTCTTATCAAAGAGATTGACAAAGGCACCGAATTTCTCAATCCGAACAACCTTGGCATGGTAAACTTCGTCCACTTTTGCTTCGCGGACCAAGCCAGCAATGATTTCCTTAGCACGATTGATGGCGTCTTGGTCGCTAGAGTAGATGGATACATTTCCTTCTTCATCAATGTCAATCTTAACACCAGTCTCAGCGATGATCTTATCGATGGTTTCCCCGCCTTTACCGATGACAATTTTAATCTTGTCCACATCAATCTTGATGGTGTCGATTTTCGGAGCAGTTGGAGCCAACTCAGGACGCGGAGCCGGAATTGTCGCTTCAATCAAGTCCAGAATTTCAAAGCGGGCTTTCTTAGCCTGAGCCAGAGCTTCTGTCAGGATCTCCGCTGTAATTCCTTCAATCTTGATATCCATCTGCAGGGCGGTAATCCCTTCGCGAGTACCAGCTACCTTAAAGTCCATATCACCAAAATGGTCTTCCAAACCTTGAATGTCCGTCAGAACCGTATAGTTGCTGCCATCTGAAATCAAGCCCATGGCAATACCAGCAACCGGTGCCTTAATCGGCACACCACCGGCCATCAGAGCCAAAGTGCCCGCACAGATAGAGGCCTGTGAGGAAGAACCGTTTGACTCCAAGACTTCTGCTACCAGACGGATAGCGTAAGGAAACTCTTCCAAGCTAGGCAAGACTTGCTCCAAGGCACGTTCCCCAAGAGCACCGTGTCCAATTTCACGACGGCCAGGAGCCCCATAACGGCCTGTCTCGCCGACAGAATATTGCGGAAAATTATAGTGGTGCATGAAGCGTTTCTTGTATTCTGGATCCAAGCCATCCACAATTTGCGTTTCGCCCATTGGTGCCAAGGTCAGGACAGACAAGGCTTGGGTTTGTCCACGAGTAAAGAGACCAGAACCATGCACGCGCGGCAGGTAATCCACTTCCGCATCCAGCGGACGGATTTCATCAACCTTACGACCATCAGGACGGACCTTATCTTCGGTAATCAAACGCCGCACTTCTGCATGCTCCATTTGCTCCAAGATTTCAGCCACATCACGCATGATACGGTCGAATTCTTCATGGTCCGCGTATTTCTCTTCATAAACTGCTGTGACTTGGTCTTTGACAGCCTGAGTTGCGGCTTCACGCGCCAGCTTTTCTTCTACCTGAACAGCCTTTTGCAAGTCGCTATTATAGGCTGCGATAATCTCTACCTGCAGCTCTTCATCAACATGCAGCAATTCTACTTCTGCTTTTTCCTTGCCGACTGCCACAACGATTTCTTCTTGGAAGGCAATCAATTCTTTGACCGCTTCGTGCCCTTTGAGAAGAGCTTCCAGCATGATATCTTCAGAAAGTTCCTTGGCTCCAGACTCTACCATGTTGATAGCCTCTTTGGTACCAGCCACTGTCAGTTCCAAAAGTGAAACTTCTTTTTGTTCCTTGCTAGGATTGATGATAAATTCACCATCTACATAGCCGACCTGAACTCCTGCGATAGGGCCGTTAAAAGGAATATCTGAGATAGAAAGAGCCAGAGAGCTACCGAACATAGCAGCCATTTGAGGCGAAGCATCTTCGTCATAAGAAAGAACTGTATTGATAACCTGAACTTCATTGCGGAAGCCTTCCGCAAACATAGGACGAATCGGACGGTCAATCAAGCGGGCAGTCAAAGTCGCATCTGTTGACGGACGGCCTTCGCGCTTGTTAAAGCCACCAGGATATTTCCCAGCTGCATACATTTTTTCCTCATAGTTGACCTGCAATGGGAAAAAGTCACCAGTAGCCATCTTTTTGGACATGGTTGCCGCAGTTAAAACGGTACTTTCTCCATATCGGACAACGGCGCTGCCATTTGCCTGTTTTGCAACCTGACCAGTTTCAACTACCAGCTCACGACCTGCAAAAACGGTTTTAAAAACTTGTTTTGTCATAAAGACTCCTTGCCGAGCACATGCTCAAATTTTTTCATACGCCTTGGCTACAAAGATCAAGATACTAAGACCGTCAAAAGCAAAGTAAAAATAGGAAACTGACAAAGTCTTCGATGAAGACAAGACAGTTTATCTTTTTTACACAGCTTTTAGATTGTGTTCAGTTCATCAAGATATTAAGCCCTTAAGCAACCCATAGGACGTGTTCAGTTAGCACTTTGACTTTAATATCATGGCCTTAGTAGCTTATTATATCCTCATCTTTGTATCAAGCACGTACAGACCTTATTTTACCACAATTTCAGGCAAAAGAAAAAGGCTGGAAATGGCTTTTTTCTATAAAAGTACTGAAAATCTATTTTTCTTTTCTATAGCTGATTATAGCTGGCTGGCTGAGTTCGTTTTTCCCTTTCGATTCGTAAAATAAGATGGCGGTATAGCCACTATTCACTTTTCAAAGAGGATTTCTTGCTTTATAATAAAGACAGTGACTCATTTCAAACATGTAAAGGAGACAATCGTGCCAAATCATCAAACAGTTGAAAAGAAAGATTTTTTCTCGCTCCTTGCGACAGCCTTAGTCTGCTTTGCAGGCATCTTATCTGAAACCAGTATGAATGTAACCTTCCCGCATCTAAGTAAGGTCTTTGGCTTAGGATTGGGAACGCTACAATGGATTACAACAGGATATTTGTTAGCAGTGGCCATTACGATTACTTTAGGAGCAACCTTAGCCCACAATTGGAAAGAGAGAACCATCCTCTTTACTGCTTTGGCCAATTTTTGCTTGGGCACACTGATTGCCATGTTGGCTCCAAGCTTTCCTATCTTGATGATAGGGAGAGTCCTACAAGGAGGAGCTACTGGATTAGCCATTCCTTTGCTCTTTAACTTGATTGTTGAGCGTGTTCCTAAGCAAAAAATTGGAACCTACATGGGCTTATCTGGGATGGTGGTCAGCCTAGCACCAGCAGTTGGGCCGACTTACGGTGGTTTTATGATTAGTCGTTTTGACTGGCATATGATTTATACCTTTATTCTTCCTGTCCCAATCATTTCTTTTATTCTTGGCTTTTTCTTTTTAAGCAATTCCGAACAGTCGAGGAAACGCGCCTTTGACCTCCTCTCATTTCTCCTCTTAGCAGGCTCACTCGTCTTTGCCATTGTAGCTATCTCCAGCTTAGAAGAAGGACATATCGATTGGCTCTATCTTGTTCTCTGCATACTGCCACTAGCTTGCTTTATCTATCGGAGCTTGAAGATTGACCATCCATTCCTAGATATTCGTATCTTAAAGCAACCAACAGTCTTATTGGCTATTTTACCCTTCTTCATTTTTCAGTTTATCAACCTATCAGCTAATTTTCTGATTCCCAACTTCCTAGTCATAGAAAAAAACATTTCAACTGCTCAGGCAGGCTTCGCACTTCTTCCAGGAACCATGCTCGGAGCCTTCCTATCTCCTCTCTTTGGCAAACTCTATGATAGAAATGGTCCTAAACCAACCCTTTTTACAGGAAATTCTCTTCTTTTCCTTGCTGTATTCTTGCTCCTTATCTTTACAAAAGAACTTACCTTAACAGCTGTTATTGCGATTTATATTTGCTTTACCTTGGGGCGAAACATGGCCTTCAATAACACACTTGCTCTAGCCACGACTCAAGTTGATAAAGGAAAGACTGCAGATACGACTGCGCTCTTTCAGCTGGCCCAGACCTTTGCGGGCGCTATAGGTACTGCAGTTACAGCTGTCATCGCCAACCAAGCTCCCAATATGACAAAAGGAACTCAAAACGTCTTCACCCTGCTATTAGGTTTGGTTATCTTCGTATTCTTGTCTTATCTACTGCTTTTTAAAAGGATTGCAGCAAAGAAACATTGACTTTTATCCTTAAGTGATAGACATCTAAAAAATACTGACTTATCCTTCTCCCCCAAAGACATTTTGGGGGATTTTTTGCTATACTATTTCTATATACGACAAAAGGAGTAGACTATGGAACAAAAACATCGTTCTGAATTTCCGGAAAATGAACTCTGGGACCTAACAGCCCTTTACCAAGACCAAGAGGACTTCCTCCGGGCCATCGAAAAGGCTAAAGAGGACATCCAAAAATTCGTCCGTGATTATCAAGGCAAGCTTAGCACTTTCGAAGATTTTGAGCGGGCATTTGCTGAGTTAGAGCAGATTTATATCCAAATCAGCCACATCGGTAACTACGGTTTTATGCCACAGACCACTGACTATGGCGACGAGAACTTTGCGCAGATTGCCCAAGCAGCTATGGAGTTTGAGACCGAGGCCAATGTCGCACTCAGCTTCTTTGACGACGCCCTAGTCGGCGCAGACGAGGCTGTCTTGGAGAAACTAGGCCAAGAGCCCCATCTGACCTCAGCCATCCGCCAGGCTAAAATCAAAAAAGCCCACTATTTGGGTGCAGATGTCGAAAAAGCCTTGACCAACCTAGGTGAAGTCTTTTACAGTCCACAGGATATTTACACCAAGATGCGAGCTGGCGACTTTGCTATGGCTGACTTT
Source organism: Streptococcus sp. AS14 (assembly GCF_000286495.1). Classification (NCBI taxonomy): domain Bacteria; kingdom Bacillati; phylum Bacillota; class Bacilli; order Lactobacillales; family Streptococcaceae; genus Streptococcus; species Streptococcus sp. AS14. The sequence goes on along the minus strand of NZ_ALKI01000016.1, from coordinate 94,251 downwards.
GAAGTAGACGGCAAAGTTTACAAAAACAGCTTTGTCACCTATGAGAATTTCTATCAAAACCATGAAAATGCAGAAATCCGCGAAAAATCTTTCCGTTCTTTCTCTGAAGGCCTTCGCAAGCACCAAAATGCCGCTGCAGCTGCCTATCTGGCTCAGGTCAAGTCTGAAAAACTACTGGCTGACATGAAGGGCTATGACTCTGTCTTTGACTACTTGCTAGCTGAGCAAGAAGTTGATCGCTCTATGTTTGACCGGCAGATCGACTTGATCATGAGCGAATTTGCCCCAGTAGCTCAGAAATACCTCAAACATGTCGCTAAGGTAAACGGACTTGAAAAAATGACCTTTGCCGACTGGAAGCTGGACTTGGACAGCGAGCTCAATCCCGAAGTCAGCATTGATGATGCCTACGACCTCGTCATGAAGTCAGTTGAGCCACTCGGACAAGAGTATTGTCAAGAAGTTGCCCGCTATAAGGAAGAACGTTGGGTCGACTTTGCGGCCAATGCCGGGAAAGACTCTGGAGGCTATGCTGCTGATCCTTATCGGGTCCACCCTTATGTCCTCATGAGCTGGACTGGCCGTATGAGTGATGTCTATACTCTGATTCACGAGATTGGCCACTCTGGTCAATTTATCTTCTCTGACAATCACCAAAGCTACTTTAACGCCCACATGTCTACCTACTACGTGGAAGCACCGTCTACCTTTAATGAGCTCCTACTCAGTGATTATCTGGAACGCCAGTTTGATAACCCACGCCAGAAACGCTTTGCCCTGGCTCACCGTCTGACGGATACCTACTTCCACAACTTCATCACTCACTTGCTGGAAGCTGCCTTCCAACGCAAGGTCTATACTTTGATTGAAGAAGGCGGAACCTTCGGCGCAAGCAAACTCAACGCTATCATGAAAGAAGTCTTGACGGACTTCTGGGGCGATGCCGTTGAAATCGACGACGACGCTGCCCTGACTTGGATGCGCCAAGCCCACTACTACATGGGGCTCTACAGCTATACTTACTCAGCTGGTCTGGTCATCTCTACTGCAGGCTACCTACACCTGAAAAATGACGAAAATGGTGCCCGTGACTGGCTTGAGCTGCTCAAATCTGGCGGCAGCAAGACTCCGCTTGAGTCAGCTATGATTATCGGAGCAGATATTTCGACAGACAAACCGCTCCGCGATACCATCCAGTTCTTGTCCGACACAGTTGATCAGATTATTGCCTACAGCGAGGAGTTGGGGGAATAGATACTTATTCCGTGAGGAATTCGTTGGCGAATATGTTAGACTAGTTAGTAAAAATCTATCAATGAGGAGATAACATGAAAAATAAGCCCCTACTAGTGGCTGTTGCAGTCTTGTCTTTAGTTAGTCTTGTTGCTTGTAGCAGTCCAAAGAAAGAGTCCAGTAACTCATCATCTTCGGAATCTAGTTCCACAAGTGTTGTAAAAGAGACTACAGAATCGAGTAGTAAGGTAGAGGAAAAAACATCAGATGGTAATCAGAGTTCTGAAGAAACTAAACGTATCGGTTCAGCAGATTATGGATATGTCAATATCCCGAGTGACTGGAAAAAATATGAATATGTAGAAGGTGGAGATAACATCCAATACAAAGATCAGAGTGGTACTAATGCTATTATTTTAAATGCCTCCAATAGAGAAAAAGCAAATGTAGCTGAAGGAGAGGAATTTAGTGCTGAGATGATGGCTCAAAGATTTGAAAGTGCCATGAACGGAAAAAATAAAGTTGTTAAGGTTTCAAGATCTTCTGCTAATGTTGGAGGAAACGAAGCAATTCAAGTAAATATGAGTCTTAAATCAGGCAATTATATTATTTTCTGGACATTCCAAAAGGATGATAAGGTGTATGTCATTACGTGTGTTTGCAATGAAAAAACAATAGCTCAATTGACAACTTATGTCAAAGATACTTGGAGCTTTGATGGAACAGGTGCCGTGACGGATTAATGAAGAGTGTTAGGTAGCTGTACTGACCCCAAAAACTAGATAAATAATTTAAGCGAAGGATTTAGTTCTGTATTGTACAGGACTAAGTCCTTCGCTTAAATAAATTGTTTAACTTTTTGGGGTCAGTACAAAACGGGTGATTTTTTCATGCAATCTAGGTAGCTTTTATCTACTCAATGTCCAACTAGCAGAAGATATGAGTGCGCATGTATCGAAGAGCTCTGACTAAAGGTTATTCAAATTTCTTTTTATTCGCTTCATTTGCTGGTGTCATATTGATTTGTAAAAGATTGGCAATATTTTCTTTGTCTATTGTAGCTTTTCCCTTACTATCTACCTTAATAGCAAGGTAATGGGTACTATTATCAAGATAATCCATCCCCTGTAAATCCACATAGTTGTCTGCTTTAAAATCAAGAGCAGCTAATTGATAGACAAATCGAATATTCAATCCTTTGGCATAGTTGGTTTCGACAACCTTATTGTGTTCATCTACCATTCCTTGGAAGAATTCTTTATAGTTATCATGATAAGAAGCCTTCACTTCATATTGATAAGTATCTACTGATGGAGCCTTAAATTGCAAATAAACCATGTCGCCCTCTACCTTATAATCCTCAAGAGTATAGGCCCCAGCTTTTCCCAATGCATTAGTATTCACCTTGAAAAACATTGGTGCGTATACCTTGATTGGATAACTTTCTCCCTTATACTTAAAGACCGTATCATTTGAAAAAGTTGAATAGCGTTCAGATAAGGTAGGGATTAAAACCTCATTCCAAATTTTGTTAAAAAATTCTTCTTGATTGCTTGTACCTGTAGCTTTCAGAACCAAATCGAAGTTTTCTTGATTGACAAAGACGGCATCCACCAATTTAAGGGCCGCTTGAACCTTAGGGTCAGAAATTTCTTTTTTCTTCTTTTCAAGATTATCAGCCGCCTGTTTAACGCCATCTAAAGTTGTATTAATTTCCTTGCCGCTATTTGTTTCAATATATGTTTTCTCATAGGAAACAGGCCCGACTTTTGCATTCCAGTCAAATGATGCAGCAGGGCCAGTTACATCCGTATTATGATAGGTCGAAGTCTCAGTGTTTTTTGGGGCTTCTGAACTATTTCTTGCAGTATTTGAGCGATTAAACGAACATCCAACTAATAAAGCTGCTATAGCTACAAGGAAATAAAATCTAAATATCTTTCTCATGATATGCTCCTTTTCCAATTGATTTTAATGACTACTATCTATTATATCATGATAACTTTTTTTGACGAGTCTGGAACAAGAAGATTTTGATTTTCCAGTTTCTTTATCATATTTCTTACAGCAAATAGTTGGGGGAATAAAGAATAAACAAAATCAGCTTGAAGATTTGCTTCAAGCTGATTTTTAAATAGTTTAATAAAAATAAAGAGGCCCAAAAAAGTGGAAATAAAGTAAAATGTAGGCACTAAAACAAGCGATAAATATAAGCCATCTTGTCCAGTACTGTGACTTAGTATAATTCTTCATTCGCAACAGCCCGATGAAAAACCAGATCAGACTCCAAAAAACCAGGCCTAATATCTGAGGGGCAAAATATGAAATTAAAAGCAAAACAGGGATCAACAAGGCTAATACTAGTATGATTCTTTTTTGCGTTATCTCTTCCCTAGGAATCATCCACCCCACAAAGAAACATAAAACCGCTGGAGCGATGAATGGTGTAAAAATCATAAAGACAAATAAAAGATGTTTTAGAAACTCAATCATTAACATTACTTCATTCCCATCATGTTTTAAATAACCCGGCTCCCTAACGAGACCCATTGAAAAAATACTTCTACTTATTATACCTTAAAAAGTGAATTTTCGAACAAATTTTTAAAATTGACTTCTTATTGTTACAATCGAAATAAAAAAGGCCGCTCCAAACAAGAGCAGTCTCATTTTAAAACAGGTCTATTTTAGTCTTGTACTCACTGACTATCCCAACTCCGCCACAATGGCTTTAATCTGCTGGGCAGTATGAACACCCGCTAGCTGCTTGACGACCTGACCGTCTTTTTTAAAGAGCAAGGTCGGGATAGACATGATGCCAAAGTCGCGTGCTGTAGCTGGATTTTCATCCACATCCATCTTGACAATCTTAAGCTCATCTTCGGGAAGTTCCTCTGAGAGCTTGTCAAGGATTGGCCCTTGCATGCGACAAGGCCCACACCAAGTCGCCCAAAAGTCAATGAGCACTAATCCGTCTTTTGTTTCTTGCTCAAATGTTGCATCTGTGATTGCTTTTACCATTATTTTTCTCCTTTATTCTTAGTCAAACTTTGTCAAATCCTGCTTCATCAGGAAAAAGAAGACATCGCCATAAGTACCCTGGTAGTTCAAATCATGACCTTTATAAGTCAATTTTTTAACTGGGTAATAATCTGCCACTCCAATCAAGCAGGCTTGCTGGGACTGCTCAAACTCCTGATAAGACTCAAAGGTCATCTTGCGCTCCTGCTTGACAGCATCCAAATATGTAATTTCAATCATAAACTCTCCTTTTTCAAATTACTCTTGTAATTTTTATTTTATGATTATATTGTAATATCTTTAGTTACATCTGTCAAATAAAACGACTTGGAGAAATAACTTCGCTTTTCAAGCCACTCACTGATTTCCTGACAAACAAAAAAGCCTCCCATCGGAAGACTTTCCCATATAAATGAGAAAAAGCAGGCTCAATGCCCCTTGTGCTTTTCCAATCGTTTTTGCTGTTTGAGTTCGAATTTCCTTTGCTTAGCCAGTTCTTTCTGCTGCTTGTGCTTGACTCGAGCAATTATCTTTTGCTCTTCTAATTGCAGACTCAGCGCTTCCTGAGACTTTGAAGAACGTGAAGCCAGCTGCTCCTTTTTAGCCTGTCTCTGCAGGCGTTTAGGACTGACCGACTTAGTCTTCTCCTTCACTCTGATGCTAGGACTAAACTGCAACCGATGATAATAACGGTTTAGAAAATCCAACAATTCCTGCGTGCTAGGCTCTGCACCAAAGGTGACTCGGCAAACTCTATAAGATTAAGCATGTTCCTGCTCGAAAAGACCGTGCCAAAATCCCTCTTCAAAATAAACTGTCAGCGTCATTGAAATCTTATCCATGACAGCACCTCCTTTAAAAAATCCCTAAGAATGGACAACCAAGGAGGAAGGTTACTGACAAAAAATGGTTTTTTGCGTCTGGACTACCAACCAGAACTGTGTTTTTATCTTAGTAGCTACAGTCTAGCAAGATTTTCTAAAAAATTCAAGATTATCAGAATCTCGCTTAGATAAGTGAATTGGATTTTCTTGTATGAAAGGCAGAAAAATCAAAAGACAAGAAAGCTCTCTTCTTGTAAAATACATTCATTTCCGCTATAATACTACAAATACTGAAAGGAGAGAACTATGAAGTATATTTGGGCTTTCTTAGCAACCTTGAGCTTGGCTGGACTGGTTCTTTTCTTCTGGCATTCCCAAACCAAATCAAATCCTACCCCTCCTAAGCCAGAAACCACACAGACAGCTTCTAGCGAGAAAATCGACAAGCAACCGACTCCGACAGAAGACATCGTGTCTGAAGAATACAGTGTTTCATACGACGACAAGCAGCTCTACGGAAAGATTACTGCTCCTCGTGACTACAAGAGTAAAAAATTGCCGACCATTGTCATTGCACATGGATTGAACAACACCCTTGAACAATATGACATGTACAGCCAGCTGTTGGCAAAGCAAGGCTATCTGGTTTACAGCTTTGATTTCTACGGTGGCAGCCGCCGATCGAAAAGCGGTGGACAAGATATGCTGAATATGTCGGTCAAGACCGAACTCACAGACTTGACTCAAGTCATGGAAAAGCTGAGTTTCGAGGCCTTTGTAGATAAGAGCAAAATGAGCTTATTCGGTGCTAGCCAAGGTGGTGTCGTTGCCAGTCTCTATGCTGCTGCTTATCCGGACCGCGTGCACAAACTCATGCTCATCTTTCCAGCTTTCGTTCTTTTTGACGATGCCAAAGAGACCTATCGTGAGCTAGGGAGCCCTGACTTCGATCAACTTCCCGATAGCCTGACACACCACAATGTTACTCTAGGGAAGATTTATCTAATTGATGCTTTAGGTATCGATATCCAATCTGAGCTGGCCAAAATTACAGCTCCGACTCTGATTATCCATGGCACTGATGATGCAGTCGTTCCCTACCAGTATGCGGTCGAAGCCAGTCAGACTATTCCAAATGCAGAGCTAGTCACTGTAGAAGGTGGGGAGCATGGCATCGACGAAAGATTTGCTATCACTGCCGCTCCTGCAATCCAAAAATTCTTGAAAGAGTAAATTTGCTGATAGAAAAAGTTCTTCTAAGGGATAGAAGGACTTTTTATTTAGAAAAACAAGAAATGCCGGATGAAGATAGAAAAACACTGGTATTTAAACCAATCAATATAGGCTAACAAAGGACTAAGTAATTTATAGAAAAAATTAACAAAAAACGCGCATAAAGTGAGAATATTTTTTGAGCTCGGGCTAAAATCCTAGTGAAAAAAGCTACCCAATTAGAGTAGCTTCATTATCAAGATGTGCTCAATTGAACACGGCCTAAGCACTTGGCAAAAAAGATAAAATCTCCTAGAAAGTGAAGTTTCTTCGTCAATTTTCCTATTTTTGCTTTGTGCTTTTGACAGCCTTTGTATCTTGTTAATTGAACACGGCCTAAGTGAGTTGATAAAACAAAAAAGCCCTCTGAATCCAGAGAGCCATTTTGAGCTCGGGCTAAAATCCATGAAAAAAGCTACCCAATTTAGAGTAGCTTCATTATCAAGATATGCACAATTGAACACGGCCTAAGCACTTTGCAAAAAAGATAAAATCTCCTAGAAACTGAAGTTCCTTCGTCAATTTCCTATTTTTGCTTTGTGCTTTTGACGGCTTTTGTATCTTGTTAATTGAACAACTCGGCCTAAATGAGTTGATAAAACAAAAAAGCCCTCTGAATCCAGAGAGCCGATTTGAGCTCGGGCTAAAATCCTAGTGAAAAAGATGAAACTCCTTGTGTTCATCGAACACGGTGTCGTTTCCCTATTTTCATACGGATTTTTGGCGCCCTTAGCATCCCGTTTCTTGCTGGATAAAACGTTTATAGACTAGGCGACGAGTCGAAGATTGTACTAATGGTACATCGAGACGAAGTCAACGAAGTATAGAAACGTTTTAGACGCAAGATTAACGACGAAGTCCTAGAGAGTTGATCAACTCACGGTAACGGTTAACGTCGTTTTTACGCAAGTATGCAAGCAAGTTACGACGGCGACCGATTTTCTTCATCAATCCACGGTAAGTAGCGTGGTCTTTTTTGTGTTGTTTGATGTGGTCGTTGAGGTGGTTGATTTCCCAAGTAAGGACAGCAACTTGTACCTCTACTGAACCAGTGTCACCTTCGTGACGTGCGTATTGTGCAATGATTTCATTTTTTTTCTCTTTTGAGATTGCCATGATATACTCCTTTTCTTTACGCTTCATCCGAGTGACAGGTTTGGCATGGCCTGCAACCAAGAAGAAGTTATTTGTCTTTACGACATACTTATTCTACCAAGAAGGTCTACCTTTGTCAAATGATTCTACTCCATCTTCTTCCTATCTAAATTGTAATTTTTTCGAGATAGCCAAGCATAAGCAGCTATTCCCCAGCAAGCAAATAAAAAGATAATCTGCTCAGGATAGTCATAAAAAACCAGCCTCCTAGGACTGGTTAAAAAACTTTAGTTCATCTATCTTTCTAAACTTGCTCTGATTGTACCGCCAGTATCAAGAATAAGTATTTTCTTACCATTTTGAACTACTACGAAATAATTGTTAGAATTGATTTCAATGTAGATATCCTTATTACTTTTGACTTGATAGCCTTCTTCTCCGACTGATTCTTTAATCATGGCAATCTTTTCCCCGACTTCTTTTTCACTCAGTTTCTCTTCAGAATTATCAGCAATCAATTTCGTATATTCTACAAAGGGATAGAGCCCCAATCTACTCGAATCACTAGAATTATATTCTTCATCACGATCGGATTCTATATTTACAATTCCAACATCAGAAATACTTACATTCTTTGAATTTTCACTATTTTTATAACGAATTTTCCACTCACCAACAAATGCCTTAGGATACTGAACTTTATAAAATCGAAGACGCTTGATATACTGTGAGTCATTTGAACTATTGATACCTGAACGACTATCATAAATAATCATACTTCCATCATTTTGCAGAAGGTGGTAAATCTTGTTTTCGTCAATATAAGCAGAAAAAATAGCCTTGGTATTGAGTTTGAAATGCTTATCAAAATCAGCTAAGGTCTTAATTTTTGGATCGTTTTCTGCCTTAATAAATTTTTCAAAATCAGCTTTAGCTTTGTCCCCTTCAGCTAATTTTTCAATATCTTTTTTACCATTAAATAGCTTTTTCTTATCATTCAGTTCATAAACAAAAGAAATAGAGTCAGCTGGATTAATCCATACGCCATCAAGATCCGAAATCTTCGGTCCCATTCCAAATAGTACAAACACCAAAATTCCTAAGACTGTAACAGCAATTGAAATCCCCACTATAAGGTTACGGCGCTTGTTCTTAGCTTGAAGTATCGTTGTTGCTTTAGGAATTTCTTGAGTTACAAACTGCCCACTTGTCTTTGCCGCTTGAAACTCTTGAGCTGTTGGTTTTCGATGATAAGTAGCTTCAAACTGCGCAACCCACTCATTCTGATTCATAACATCCTCCTCTATAATGATTCTAACAGTGAATTCTCATTGCTAGCAAACTAACTATTTACTATCTTGAAATTTATTATACCATATATATTAACCAGAAAAACATTCACTAGTGAAAAAATTTGTGACTTGGGCTAGCATTTGATAGATTACAACTATGTGAGATGTAAAAAATTAGCTGTGAAGTACTAAGTCATTTACAATTCAACCCCAAAGATTTCTAAAGAAAGCATTTCTATCTCGGTCAGCCTCCGCCATTCTCCAAGTGCAAGTGCGGAATCTAACTGTAGGGATCCCATCGTGAGGCGCTGAAGATCCGTCACTTCTTTTCCGCAGGAAGCCACCATGCGCTTGACCTGGTGGAACTTGCCTTCAGCTAGAGTAATTTCTACGAGAGAAGTCTCTTTTGCCTCGTCCAGCTCTACAATCTTGAGCTGAGCTGGCTGGCAGGTGAAATCTTTCAACTCTATTCCTGCAGCAAAGCGCTCTACATCTGCTTGGTTCATCAGGCCTGCCACTTGAGCACGATAGATTTTTTCTACGTGCTTTTTGGGTGACAGCATGGCATGAGCCAACTTGCCATTATTGGTCAGAAGGAGCAGGCCGTGGGTATCAATATCCAAACGGCCGACAGGAAAGACTTCTTTCTGACGGGCAGTCTCGTCCAGCAAGTCCAGAACCGTCTTATGACGGTCATCCTCTGTCGCCGAAATGACTCCCTGCGGCTTGTTGAGAAGATAGTAGACGAATTTTTCATAGGTCAGCCTTTGGCCAGAAACGACAATCTCATCTGCTGTCTCATCAATCTGGGTCTTAGGTGATTTCTCTGCTCTGCCATTGACCAAAACCAGCCCTTTCTTTAGGAACTGCTTGACCTGAGCACGTGAGCCCAGACCATTTTCTGCTAAAAATTTATCCAGACGCATCGTATAACCTCCTAGCTTTTTGGGGCCAATCCGCTCTTTCCTTTGCTAAATCTTAGAACAAAGAGCGAGGTCAAAATCATAGCTAGTCCCAAAACGCTGAAGATAAAGGCTGGGACGTTGGAGAATCTCCCGATGAAACTGAGGACAAATGTAGTGGCCGTTGCTCCGATACTGCAACCTAAAATCACGATAGAAGTAGCTTGATTGAGTAGGTGGGCGGAAATGCGCTCGGACAGGGTGTAAAAAATGGTCGTCAGACCGACACTATAGACAAAACCGGCGCTAATAGTAGCCATGCTGAGTGACAAAAGATTAGGTGAGAAGCCAATGATAATCTGAGTCAGTCCAAAAACCAGACCAGAAAGCATCAGCAGTTTATCTCTAAAAAGACGGGTCAAACTAGCAAAGCTGATGCCCGCTGCAATCCCAATCAACTGCATCAAGGAAAGAATCACGCCTGCAGTCTGGGCGGTTCCCATACCAGACTTCTCCACAATCCCCGGCACCCGCACATTGATGGCAATATAGGTCAGCACAATAACCCCCGCCACAAAGGCAAAAGCTAGACTTAACTGCCAATCCTGCTGGCTTAGCTTAGGAGCCAATTCAGACTGTTCTTGCTGCTTTTCAGAGACCTTGTCATAAGGGACAAAAAGCAGATAAAGCGCCAAAACCACAAGACCGAAGCTATAGACGAGAAAGGCAGCCTGCCAACCGAGAGGAAGAAGCCAACTGACGCCAAAAGTTAAGAGGGCTGTCCCGACTACTTCTGCTGATCCCCTCAGTCCTAAAAGCCGAACACGTTCCTGTCCCTTGTAGCGCTCGCTAACAATTGAGATAGCCTTGGCATTAAGCAGACCGATTCCCATCCCAAAGACAAGCCGAGAGGCAAACATAAGCCAGTAAGACTGGTTAAGAAGAGGAAGAAGCCCGCAAAGTGAAAAAATCACAAGTCCGCTCACAATCATCTGGCGCTCGGTCAGGTACTTTTCAATGACACGATTTAACAGTAACATGAGCATAATCCCAGCCGAAGGCAAAGAAACCAATAGTTCTACCCAACTTTCTGGAATCCCTTTATAAAAAGCAAACATGGCCGACTGGGCACTGGAAATCGAAAAAGCCGTCGTCAGAATCAAAGAAAGCGAGAGGATACTCACCTTTTCCATCAATTTTTTCATTCTATTTTCCTTTAAAATTCACACTACCTCTATCATACAGTTTTTTGGGTCAAGACGCAATTTCTTTGTCAGGAATATTATGGGTCCCTGTGGCTCCATCAAAAAGCAGACACCCCCAGCCAGTCAAAACCGCTCCCGCCTTTATTTCTTACAGGTTTTATGTTATGATGAAGGATAGAAAAAGGAGAGAATCATGTCTGTGAGTGAAAAAATATCTGTTATTGAACGATTAACCAAACCAGCCCATTTAATTGATATGAAGGATATTATCCGCGAGGGCAATCCAACCCTGCGCGCTATCGCTGAGGAAGTCAGCTTCCCTCTATCAGACCAAGAAATCATTCTGGGCGAGAAGATGATGCAATTTCTCAAGCATTCCCAGGACCCAGTCACGGCAGAAAAAATGGGGCTGCGCGGCGGTGTTGGTCTAGCCGCTCCCCAGCTGGATATTTCCAAACGGCTCATCGCTGTTTTAGTTCCCAACCCTGACGACGAAGAGGGCAATCCGCCTAAGGAAGCTTATAGTCTGCAAACGCTGATGTACAATCCTAAGATTGTAGCCCACTCCGTTCAGGATGCAGCTTTAGCTGATGGTGAAGGCTGCCTGTCAGTCGATCGAGAAGTACCGGGCTACGTAGTTCGTCATGCACGAGTGACCGTGGATTACTTTGACAAGGATGGTCAAAAGCATCGTATCAAACTCAAGGGCTATAACGCCATTGTTGTTCAGCATGAAATCGACCATATCAACGGCATCATGTTCTATGACCGTATTAATGAAAAAGACCCATTTGCAGTCAAAGACGGCATGTTGGTGATTGAGTAAATAACTTGCATATCATTATCGAAAATACCTAGATAGAAACTATCTAGGTATTTTTTCTATTCTAACTATCCCGTCTCCAGAAAATAGCCAAGAGAATAACTGCCCCTAGCACTGATGGAACAATAGCTGTATCAGCCAGCATTGGTCCCCAGTGGCCAAAGAGAAATTGACCAATCAAGGAACCAAACCAGCCCAAAAGGATTTTTCCGATACAGCCCATGCGCTCCCCACGGCTGGTAATAGCCCCGGCGATAAGGCCGATAATAAAACCGACAAACATACTACCAATCATATATGCCCCTTCTTTCTATATTTCTAGCAAGGCTTCTCAAGAAGCAAGTGGAAGCTGTCATTATGGAATGCGTCATTTAAGGCAACTCGAAAGCTTAGATTGCCCAGTCTCCATTTCTAAAGATTGCTACGCGGCTGCCATCTTCGCGGATACCGTCAATATCCATCTGATCAGAGCCAATCATAAAGTCCACATGGACATCCGAGCGGTTGAGACCCGCTGCTTCCAGCTCTTCTTCGGATAAATTCTCTCCACCGACTACACTAGTCGCATAGGCTGCACCGATAGCCAAGTGGTTAGAAGCATTTTCATCAAAGAGAGTATTGAAGAAGGTGATACCTGACTGAGAAATCGGACTTGGATCTGGCACCAAGGCACACTCACCTAAAGCACGCGCACCCGCATTTTCAAAGACAAGATCCTTCATAACCTGATCTCCCTTTTCAGCAGTAATGTCCACAATCTGGCCATCCTTGAAGGTCACCTTGATGCCTTCGATGATGTTGCCATTGTAGCTGAGAGGCTTGGTGCTAGTCACATAACCTTCAGCTCGGCGGAAGTCCGGTGCTGTAAAGACCTCTTCTGTCGGCATGTTGGCAATGAAATACTCGCCCTGAGCATTTAGACTGCCAGCTGACTCCCAGTGATGGTTCTTGGGCAAGCCCAATGTCAAGTCAGTTCCAGGAGCTGTGTAGTGCAGAGCTGTGAATTGCTCCTCGTTTAAAACCTTAGCTTTTGAGCTGAGTTTTTCTTCATGAGCTTTCCAAGCGGCTACTGGGTCATCTTCATAGACACGGCAGGTTTTGAAAATCTGATCCCAAAGCAAGTCTACCGCTTCCTCATCACTGGCTGCGTTTGGAAAGACCTTCTTAGCCCACTCTGTACCGGCTGCTGCAGCGACTGTCCAGCTGACTTTATTGGATTGGGTTGCAATCCGCATCGGCTTCATGGCTATCCCCATAGCCTTAGCAGAAGCCGATAATTTCTCGGCATCCACGCCATTTAAAGCTCCTGGGTCAGATGAACGAACGCCCAAGCGGCTGGCTTTCTTTTCGAGGAGATAGTTCATCTCAGCCACCTTATAGTCTGGAACATTGTCCAAGCGCTCCATCGGTGCATGGAGGAATTTCTCCCGCGTAGTCAAATCATCCGCCCACTGGACGATGACCTCGTGAGCACCCAGAGCATAGGCTTCCTTGACAATCAAGTGAGCCAGCTCACGCTGCTCCACATCAATATTGAGCGCCACCGTGTGACCCGGCTGCACATTAATACCATTGGCAACCAATAGTTTAGCGTATTTTTCTAAGTTTTCTTTAAAATTTGGCAGAACCATGCTGCTTCTCCTTTTCTTTTGTTAATTCTCTTTAAACAGGGACAGCAGGCTAACCGCTGCCACCGTACCGCAAATCAAAGCGGTCATTTTCAAAATCGTATCTGGGTCAAGATCCAGCTGGTAATCAAACACCTTTTGCGCAGGCTTATCTTCGGCATTTATTCTAAGTTTCATGAGAGAGTCCTTTCTAAATCATAATTCTAAGGTATGAACTCTTACTTGTACTAGCGTCTTCAGAATCCTCAATTATCTTTTAATAGATTAAAATAAATCACTATGACTGCCTGTCCTAAGCAAGTTTAAAATCAATTCTTCCTTATCCACTTTATAAACCAAGAGCCAATCTGGCTGGATATGGCATTCTCGCACTCCTTTAAAGTGCTTGGATGCTGTCAGTTGATGATCTCGATATTTAGCAGGAAAGTCTTTTTCTTGAATCAAAAACTCCAAGACTTCTTCTAACCATTCTGCCTTAAGTCCACGCTTCATAGCCAACTTAAAATCTTTTTTAAACTGTTTATGATAACGAATCTTAAGCACGTAAGTCCTCCATCAAGTCTGATACACTCACAAAAGACTGACTCATATTCCTATTTTGATCTAAATCCCCCAATACTTCCATCAGCTTCCGACTTTCATCCAGTCTGACATCAAAGGGTAGCCCTTGGTACTGAATAGCCTGACGAAGAAAAATATTGATAGCCGTTGTCATATCCATGCCCAAGCTGTTGAAAACCTGCTGAGCCTGCTCCTTGACCTCACTGTCCAAGCGGATACTCATACTAGTCTTTGACATACTCTCACCTTCTTTCTATAGACTATTTTAACAAAAAAGAAAGCTATTGTAAATCTATTGGATATACATTAGCCTTCTTCGAATTGATTCTTATAATAGTCTAAAAGATCCACAGAGAAAACAAGACAAAGAATAAGAATTTTACATATTATCCTTGCAAGTCACTAACCTTTTCATATTTTATATTTACTTCCGAATTTGAATTTGCAAATTTATAACCCATGAACAAAGCATTAAAATCGCTATAAGTTGATAAAATGATCTGATACTTATCTATAATTCCATGACGTAAAATTTCAATAAAAGATAGTACATTCATAGCATCCATATCTTGAACTGGATCATCTATCATTAAGAAATTCAAATTATCAGATAATTTAAACATCGTATTCAATGAAAGAGTAAATGCTAGTGAAACAACCGCTAACTGACCAGTACTTAGTTGATTAATTGCATCATGATCATTATTAGGATCCGACTTAAACCTAATAATTGTCTTTGTTAGCTTTTTAGCCGTTTTTACTTCATTGCCCGTTGACTCATAAGTCGTTGTTTCTACTTCATCAGTCGTTGTTTTCTTATGCGTTAAGAAAATTCCCATACCTTGTTGATAATTTTGTAACATTTTTGCTGAGTATATAAAAAATGGGATACGTAGCTTTTTAACAATATCTATTTTGAACTGTTTTACCTCTTCTTTATATATAGTATTAATTTCTTCTAATCGTTCCACAGTTATTCTCAATGTTTCTATCTGACTTGATAAATCTTGAAGTTGCTGATTTTGAACTAGTTTATGCTGTCTATCAAGATAAAGTTTCTTATTCTCTAAATCTCCAATACGAGTATCCTCTAATACTTCCACTTTACTTTGAAAATATGTGGGAAATATGTTCTCAGCGTCTGCTATCAGATTCTCATTAATAGCATAGTTATTATCAACTGCCGAGTGAATAGCATTTTTTAATTCAAGCAATCGACTATCAATCATCGCCATATTTATCTTCGAATATGAACTTGATTCCAATTGGTATGTTTCAAACTGTAATTCAGAAAATTCTTCTCTTAAATCACCCAGTTGCCTCTTTATATTTTCCAGATTATTAATATCTAGTAACCGATAAACATCATTATCAACTACTAATTTTGATTGAAATTCTTGCAAGTTTAACTGGTGCTGCTGATTATAGTCTTTAAATTCTAACCTTCCCAACTCATATGGTACTATAATTGTATACGACTGAATAAAAGTTTTAAAACCTTCGACATTTTGAGAATAACTTTGATGCAAATTTTTTAATTCTTGTAATCTATCTAATAAATTTTTATCTACATCCGTAGAAAGGCTATTTATTTCATCAATGATTTTCTGCTTCAGTTGCTGGATCAGTTCATTCAGCAATAATTGAGCTTCTTGCAATTGCAGACTATTTTGAGACGAAATTTCAGTTAGATAATTTTTATAACTATAATAAGCTTGCTTCAATTCTTCAAATGTTTGGAACTGTGAATTACAGAATGGACATTTGTTTCCATCAATATGTCGATGTCTCAACTCGTCAAACTTATTACCTAAGTTACTCCTTAATTGTCGTAGTTCACTTAAATTTTTGTCTACCTGGCTAGCATTATTCCTCAGACTTTGGAATTTAACTACTTGTATTTTAAGCAATTCAAAATCACCGGACAATCTATCATTTTGAGTATAAGTAATGGACTGTTCTGTCATCTCAGTAATATCTGCTGATAAATTAGTCAAGTAGATATTTAGTTGCTTTCTTCGATTGTAATCATGAACAACACTCTCATATGATTGTAGGTAATTCTCTAAAAGCACATATTCAAATAATATTGGATTGTCTAATGAATACTTTTCCCACAGCCATTGAAAACTTGATTTAAGAATATTTGGAGATAACATTGAAAAATATAATGCTTGTTTAATAGCCGTATCACCAGCAATATCTTTTTTTCGTTTATCTCTTTCCGTCTTTCTATTATACTCCTCTATCGAGAAATTCTTCTTAAAATTGATAATATTTTGTAAAGTATTTTGATAAGTTAATAATTGGTCAAGATTAACAATAGAAAAAGGAGTTTCAGCATCAAATGCAAATTCCCTATGATTAAATAATCTATGATAAGGGGTATCTGATAGTTCTTGCTGTTTTAAGTTTTGTAATTGCCCCTTGAAATTACTAATCTTTCTTCTAATAACGTTTGTTACTGTATTAATCTTTTCTATTTTCTTCTCTACTTTATCCGTTTTTACTAAAAAAGATAAACTATCGCCTCTTTCTTGTTCCGTTTGCTTTAGAAAGAAAGTTGTTTCTTCCTGTTGAATATAATTAAATAGATTAAAAATTTTTTCTATCTCATATTTCCCATTAATACCTAAAAATGCATCAATAGAACTTTGAGTAATCTTTTCCAGACTAGTATTATCTATAGAACTAAAATCTGTCTCGCTCACTTCCACTTGTCTAAATAACTTAAACTGACTAGCAGATTTTAAAGGTGCAAATATGTTTCTACGATCAGTAGAACTATTTACTAATTTTCTTACAATTAAAAGTTGGTCCCCATTCATTTTTTCTAGCCACAATTTTATAATTACAGGCTGACCAATTTCATTCTGAAAGAAGGGCTTATTATATACAATATTTTCAGCAGTAACTTTATTAATGCGAGAAAGATTACCTGTTAAACCTAACTCTATTGCATCAAAAATAGTCGTCTTACCAAACCCATTTGGTCCTACTAAAAAAGTTATATCCTTACTAAAATCAATAATCGTTTTTTGCCTAAAATTCTTAAAATTATAAAGTAAAATCTTCTTTATTTTCATAACATTATTCTTCCAAAATCTGTCTTAAATTATCAAATATATCACTATTTTCAAGTTGTTCGCGAATATTATCACTATCAAACCATTCTAAAATCTGATTTACTTGTTGCTCCTTTTTGACTTGTTGTTCACTTTCCATACGTAATTTTATTTTATCCTCAATTGTTGCAAAAGGTTTATCAGAATGAGGAAGAGAAATAAACGGTAACTTGATAATCAGTTGCATAGCAATAAAGTAGGAATCATCAAAAAACATGTCTTTCTCAAATTTATCGAATAAACTTTCTTCTAAATCATCGACATTATTTTGAACAATATGAAGCAAATACTGAACATCAGGGGCAAGGTCATTTAGACCTTTATCGGTATAAAAAATAATATACTTCCTAAAATAGTATTCATCTTCTTCGATTCTCATGGCTATATTCTTAAACCGTTCATATACTTCTTTAATATTATTAACTTTCACAGACACAAATAAGGATGTATTCTTTTTTATTTTATTATCTTGAATTTTTTCAAATTCCGATATTAGCTGATTCGTCTTTTCACAAGTAAAAAAATTTTGTGTTTTGTCACCACTTGATTCCAATTCTTCTACATCATATTCTTGAATTATAAAAAATTCATTGTTATTATTCCACAATTCAATACCTTGGTCAATACAATGATAGTCATCCTTTTCTAAAATTTTTTTCATGAAGTTATTCATCACTATTTTGATCCTCCCTCAATTTTAGAACAGTTTTCTCATAGTCTATATATTCTAAATTAATTGAAAATATATTATCCTTCTCCTTCCCCAGTAATCCAGTCTTCAATTTTTCTTTTCCCTCTTCATCTATAGGTTGAACTTCAAAAAATTTTTTGCCTTCAATATTCATATTGATCAAATAATCTGTATTAAAACTAGCTCTTATAAATCCAATATTTTTCATAATGTCATTTTTAACTTCACCAGCAGCAGCTTTTGGTTGGTGAACCATACTTAACCTAAACGACTCCTGATTAGTTTGATAATACAAGTTATTTAATATAAATTTTTCTTTTTTATACCACCTAAAAAAATTATACAAAATATATTTAATACTATCTCTATCAATCAAATTATCTAGATTATTCAAATCTTGTAGTTTCGAAATGCTATTATCGGGATGCATGTCAATTAATAGATTTTTAAAGTCATCATCAGCTAAATTTAGAATTTCATTTATTATTGTATTATCAACATCATTATCAAAATTTTCATTCCAATAAAGTGAAAATAACCCTTTTGCTCTACGAATTGATTGTCTTTCGCGTTTTTCAGTAGAAGTAACAATATTGTAAATCTCTGGAAATAAAATTACTGGATTTGCACTTCCTCCATCTTCATGCGCCTCTCTTATTTTTGTGCACAGTAAATTTTTCAGTTCAAATAAAGTTTCTTTAATATGTTCATCATCATCTTTCAGGCTAGGACTATGTGCAATGAGTAAACTTTTTATTTCTTCCTTACAAAAACTATCTATTTTAGACTCACTAACATTACTCAAGTCACAATACTTGCAACCATCAGGATACTCGTATAGTTTAACATTTTTATCATTTGAAATAAATTTGGGTTTATATGGTAGTTCTTTAAACTCCTCTTCTGATAATTCAAAGCCAATTACATCACAAATTGTATGTAAGTATCTAGAATTTTCTTCAACTCCATCTTCCTTAAATCCAGTTAGTACATCTTTATAATCATTAAGATTCTTTTTATTTTTATTTGCCTTTACTTGATGTCTTGATATAACTTCAATCCCTTTCACTATATCAATATCCTCTCCATCTTCTTTTTCAAATTGAACAGAGTAACCCCTAAAATCTTCATCGTTCTGAATCAACTCACTTAGTTCTTTCAAAGCAAGAAAAATACCAACCTGACCTTGATGGTTATATCCACTCCAACTGGATGTTGCATTGTTTTTTTCCCCAGCCAATCTATTTCCTCCTTCAGATTACTACCTCTTTAATCAGGTGAGCTATCATTCATTTCTAAATTATAAATACATTAATATGCTTCACGCTTCATTGCTAGTTTCTGCACTATCAAAGAGATAGAAACTGTTCCAATAACTATAGATTCTCAAATAGACTATCAACAACTTAGACAGAGTGTTCTTCTAAAAAAGAATCATCCTAATCCCAATCAAGATAGTTAATGTTGAAAACCTTGACTTTTCAAAAGCCTTGCTATTTTTCTAGTTTTATTTAGAAAAACTCATCAAACAAACTCAACTGGTTATCTTCAGGCATATTGCCCAGGATTCCCATGTCGTCCATTTTTTCAACTAGGGTGCTAGAGAGACCGCCACGTTTGCGGAGCTCTGTCTTAGAGAGAAATTCGCCTTCTTCGCGCGCTCTGACTACTTGGCGGGCAACGTTGTCACCCAGACCGTCCATAGCAGAGAATGGTGGGATAAGGGTATCCTCTTCGATGAGAAACTCAGTCGCATGGCTCTTGTAGAGATCCAGCTTTCCGAATTTGAAGCCTCGCTCCAGCATTTCATTGACGATTTCCAGAGTCGTATAAAGGTCAATTTCTACATTGGAAGCTTCGTTGTTCTTGCGCTTCTCAGCGATTTCGTTCATCCGGCGTTTGACGGCATCAAGACCACCACTCATGGTCTTGATATCAAAGGCCTTAGCCCGGATGGAGAAATAAGCACAGTAGTAATAAATCGGATGATGCACCTTGAAATAGGCCACCCGCAGGGCCATCATAACATAGGCTGCCGCATGGGCCTTGGGGAACATGTACTTGATCTTTCCACAGGACTCGATGTACCACTCTGGCACATTGTTTTTCTTCATGGCTGCGATGTAGCCATTGCGCTCTTCTTCAGAAATCTTCAGCCAAAGGCCCTTCCGCACGCGCTCCATGATCGTAAAGGCCATCTTAGGATCCAAGCCCTTGTGCATGAGGTAAACCATGATGTCGTCCCGACAGCCGATAACGGTAGACAGGTCAGCAATCCCTTGCTTGATCAAGTCCTGAGCATTGCCCAGCCATACGTCCGTACCATGAGAGAGACCAGATAGCTGTAAGAGCTCCGCAAAGGTGGTCGGATGGGTCTCGTCAACCATGCCCCGTACAAAATTGGTTCCAAACTCCGGAATTCCCAGCATACCAGTCGGCGTGCCGATTTGCTCCTGAGTCACCCCCAGAATGTCTGTCCCAGAAAAGAGGGCCATGACACCGGCATCATCCATAGGAATGTCATTTGGATCAATGCCAGACAAGTCCTGAAGCTTCCGAATCATGGTCGGATCATCGTGTCCCAGAACGTCTAGCTTGAGGACATTTTCATCGATATCATGAAAGTTAAAGTGGGTGGTCTGCCACTCGGCCGTCACATCGTCAGCTGGATATTGGACCGGTGTAAAGTCATAAACATCCATGTAGTTAGGGATAACAACGATTCCACCCGGGTGTTGTCCAGTCGTCCGCTTGACTCCGGCAGCTCCCTGCGCCAGACGCTCAACTTCTGCGTCCCGATAGAACTTCCCGTAATCGCGCTCATATCCCTTGACAAATCCATAGGCCGTCTTAGCCGCAACGGTACCAACGGTACCAGCCCGAAAGGCATACTCCGCACCAAAGATATCCCGCACGTCCAAATGGGCGCTTGGCTGATCCTCTCCGGAGAAGTTCAAATCAATATCGGGTACCTTGTCCCCGTCAAACCCAAGGAAGGTCTCAAAAGGAATATCCTGACCGTTCTTGCTCAGCTTGTGGCCACATTCTGGACAGTCCTTATCCGGCATATCAAAGCCTGAACCATAGGAGCCATCTGTGATAAACTCGCTGTATTGGCATTTGCCACAGACATAGTGGGGTGACAAGGGATTAACCTCGGTAATCCCAATCATGGTCGCGACAAAGCTGGATCCGACAGACCCCCGCGAACCTACCAGATAGCCCCGCTCGTTGGAGCGTTGTACCAGCATCTGCGAAGCCAGATAAATCACGGCGAAGCCATTCCCCAAGATAGAGGTCAGCTCCTTTTCAATCCGCAAGTCCACGATATCAGGCAGCGGATTGCCATAAATCTCAAAGGCTTTTTGATAGGTCAGCTCAGCAACCGTCTCCTCGGCCTTTTCAATGAAAGGCGTATAGAGGTCGCTCTTAACTACCTCAACCGGCTCAAAGGTCTCGGCCAGCTGATTCGGATTGGTGATGACTAGCTTCTTAGCCAAATCCTCGCCCAGGAAGGCAAATTCGTCCAGCATCTCATTGGTGGTTCGGAAGTGGGCCTTAGGAAGCGGAGCCGGCTGGGCATTTTCACCGTGACCAATGGTCCGGTTAATCATGGCTCCCTGACCGAGACTCCGGACGATAATTTCACGATAAATCTCTTCTTCCGGCTCGATATAGTGGACGTTCCCCGTCGCAAGGACAGGCTTGCCCAAGCGATCGCCAACCTCAATCAGATTGCGAATTATGGTCTGCAGTTCTTCCTGGTCCTTGATTTGCTCCTTGGCAATCAGCGGCTCATAGATAGCTGGTGGCATGACCTCGATAAAGTCATAATACTTGGCCACTTCGACAGCCGCATCCACCCCCTGAGAGACAACAGCATCATAGACTTCGCCTTCTGAACAGGCTGAGCCCAGAATCAGGCCTTCTCGATGGGCATCCAGCACAGTCCGTGGAATCCGAGGGACACCTTCAAAATACTTGGTATTGGACAGACTGACTAACTTGAAAATATTTTTTAATCCCGTCTGATTTTTCACATAAATGGTCGCATGCTTGACCCGAGCCTTCTTGTAGGAATTCTCATCGACCAGATCCGTATTCAAATCCTTGAGATTGGTCACACCATGCTTTTCAGCCACATCCTTGATAAAGATAAAGAGGAGGCGACCCGTCGCTTCCGCATCATAGTTGGCCATATGGTGGTGCTCCAGAGCAATCTGGAAACGCTTGGTCAAAGGCCCCAGACCATGGCGCTTGTACTCCGGATAGAGGTTGCGGGCAAATTCCAGCGTGTCAATGACTGGCTGGGTAATTTTTGGCAGGCCATGACGCTCATAGTTGACATTCATAAAGCCCACGTCAAAGGTGGCATTATGGGCAACGAGGACGCTGTCCTGGCAAAATTCCTGAAACTCTTTCAGCACCTGCTCCAGTGGCTTGGCATTGCGGACATGCTCATCAGTAATCCCAGTCAAGTCCGTCGTAAAGGCCGACAGAGGATGCCCAGGATTGATAAACTCATCAAACTCAGCGATGATATTGCCCTTGTGCATCTTGCTGGCCGCAACTTGAATCAAGTCATTGTAGACCGCCGAAAGCCCTGTTGTTTCGACGTCAAAGACTACATAGGTCGCATCGCTCAGCTCCATGTCCACTTCATTGTAGACGATGGGCACCCGGTCCTCTACTATATTGGCCTCCATACCATAAATCAGCTGAATACCAGCTTTCTTAGCAGCTTTGTAGCCATGGGGAAAGCTCTGCACATTGCCATGGTCGGTAATGGCGACAGCCTTGTGGCCCCACTTTGCGGCCGTTGCCACGATTTCCTCGACCTCAGGCAGGGCATCCATAGTAGACATATTGGTATGGGCGTGAAATTCAACCCGCTTCTGCCCCTCAGGCATCAAGTCCTTGCGCTCATAGTGGGTGACGGCCTGCACATCCTGCACATTCATGGTCAGGTCGCGGGTGAAATTGTTCATCTCCACATTTCCCCGCACGCGCAGCCAGGCGCCTTTCTTAATCATGTCAAACTTCTTGGCTTCTTCTTCGTTTTTCATCCATTTCTGCAAGGAAAAGCTAGAAGTGTAGTCTGTCATCTTGAAATTGAGCAAGACCCGGCCGGTCCGAGTAACTTTCTGCTCTAGGTCAAAGACCATTCCCTCAAAGACCAGACGATTTTCCTCAGTCTGAACTTCAATCATAGGGGTAGTCTCTGCCTTGTCCAGCTTTGGCTTAGCCGCCGCCTTGCGAGCTTGGAAGTCATAGGCTGGCTTTTCCTCTGGCGGCGGTGCCATCTGCTGCAGGGATTCCATGGCTTTGAGCGCCTCTTCATTGGCCGCCTGGACAATCTTATCATTCTCCGCCTGGAAATTCTCCGCTTGCTGCTGGGTCAGCTCATCGCTGTGCTGAACCTGACAGGTCAGCTGAGGAAAGCCGTACTTGATCAGCTGCTGGCTGAGATTGGGCAGGTGATTCTTGCGAAAATGCTCCGTATCAATGGTCGAAGCCCCCTCAATCAGCAGCTTGTCCCCATCCAAATGAACCCGCAAATCCTGATACAGACTCTTGAAGCCATGGCTGGCACATGGACCTTCCTCAAAGGCCAGCTGGTAATAAGCCTGCAAGATCTCATCCGATACCTGGGGAGCCTGACAGTGAATTTCAAAAATAGCTTGATTGCCTGTCTTCGAAAACTCTTGAGCTAGGCGTTTCTGCAATTCCCGAAAAATCTCAATGGGCAGAATATTCGCAAAAGAAAAATGAAACTCCCAGACCCGACTGACCTTGTGGACCAGAACCTTCTCAATTTCTGCATTCAAAAAGGCCTCTGAATTTCTCATTTCCAGTGGCATATCCAGCTGATGCATTAAAATTTCAAACTTGTTTGACATGACATTTCCTCGTACAGTAGTGACCCTATTTTACCATAAATCAGCACTTTTTTCGACAGAAAAAGAATAGGGCAAAGCGCTAGTTCCTACACAATTATTAAGTCGTTTTTCATGATGCTAAGTTATGATATAATAGAAAAAAACATTTATCAAAAGGAGACTTAATTGTGAAGAAAATCTTACTAGCTAGCATCTGTCTACTGACCCTAACTGCTTGTAGCACGACCAGTCAGAATAAGCAAGAAAATACACCCAAGCAAAGTCAGAGTCAAAGTAAAACCAAAGAAGAAAAGACACAGACGAAAACTTTTTCTAATAAAATTGATGAGTATTATACTAATTCAGTCAAACTTTTCTATACTAAAGACAAGATCCTATCTTTCCAGCTCATTTCCA
This sequence comes from Streptococcus sp. AS14, assembly GCF_000286495.1. Lineage (NCBI taxonomy): Bacteria > Bacillati > Bacillota > Bacilli > Lactobacillales > Streptococcaceae > Streptococcus > Streptococcus sp. AS14. Next base: position 70,283 of record NZ_ALKI01000016.1, on the reverse strand, counting down.
GCCAAGCCATCCCTGAAGAAAATCAAAAAATGAGCGTTGAAGAATTAACGAAATCCTATAGAGAAGATCTTAAGAAAAGTCCCATGATTGAAAATCAAGAAAAGCTAAAAGGACTTAAAATTCATCTTAAAATTTCTGAAGACAAGAAAAACGCTATAGCCATTTTTGACTTTGATCTCAGTAAAATAGATCAAGAACAGTTGATTCAATCAGCAAGTGACTCTGAAAGTAGTCAGACTTTCTTCAGGAAACTTCAAGATAAACCAGAAGTTGTCTTTGATTATTTGAAGGGGCAAGGACTTAAAGAAGAATAAAAAAGCTTTCTGAGTGATTTAACTTTACAGTTAATGCTCAGAAGGCTTTTTCTGTCTATCTTAGCACCGCTTCTGCCAAGGCCTTTTGGATAGCGATGACGCTACGGTCGCTGGTAAATTGCAGGACTTCTGCTGGCTCTTGAGCGCTGGAAACCCAGATTTTCAGCTCGGCATCTAAGTCGAAATGCCCAGCTGTTTCTACTGAGAAGCGACTGATAGAGCGATAAGGAAAGGACTTATAAGAAGTCTTTTTGCCAGTCATTCCCTGCTTGTCGACCAAGATTAAACGCTTATCTGTAAAGACAATCAAGTCACGAATGAGGCTAAAAGCCAGTTCCACATTCTCTGTTGTTGTCAGAATATCCTCCAATTGTCTTTCTGTTTTTTCAATATCTTTCTGAGAGGCATTGCCTAATAAACCGCTGAATAATCCCATCATTCGGTCCTCCAATCTATTTTTTCCTACTATAGCATTTTCACCTCCAATAAGCAAAAGAAAACTGCCAGACAAAACTGGCAGTTTGTTTTATTTTGTCAAAATTGACAAGGTTTCTAGCAGATTATCGGCGTGGACTTCAATGGTATCGCCAGTAGCCTTAATCTTGACTTCGACAATGCCTTCTGCAGCTTTCTTACCAACTGTCACACGGATTGGGAGACCAATCAAATCGCTGTCACTGAACTTGACACCAGCGCGCTCATTGCGATCATCCACCAAGACCTCATAACCAGCACTTAGCAAGTTAGCCTCGATTTGGTCAGTTAGCGCCAAGGCTTTCTCATCCTTGACATTGACCGGAATCAAGTGCACATCAAATGGTGCTAGCTCTTTAGGGAAGTTGATGCCCCAAGCATAGCGGAATTCACCCTTAGGAGTTTTATTGACAAAGAGACGGGCATGCTGCTCCATAACAGCAGACAGGAGACGGCTGACGCCTATACCGTAACAACCCATAATCATCGGTACTGCTCGGCCATTTTCGTCCAAGACATTGGCGTTCATGCTGTCAGAGTAACGAGTTCCCAACTTGAAGATGTGTCCAATCTCAATCCCACGAGCAAACTTGAGGACACCTTGGCCGTCCGGTGAAATTTCACCTTCACGAACCTCACGGATATCTACATATTCAGCGGTAAAATCACGGCCTGGATTGACACCAGTCAAGTGATAACCATCTTCGTTAGCACCCACTACAGCGTTAGCCAGGTCTTGCACCTTGCGGTCAGCGATGATTCTCACGCCTTCTGGCAGATTGACTGGCCCTAGTGAGCCAAATCCTGCTCCTAGGAGCTGACGGACTTCATCTTCACTAGCTACGTCAAAGAAATCCGCTGCCAAATGATTTTTCAGCTTGACTTCATTAAGCTGGTCATTGCCGACCAGAAGTGCTACGACAGGAGACTCGTCAGCCATGTAAACCAAGGTCTTAATTGTCTGGCTTTCATCCAGTCCAAGGAAGGCAGCAACTTCGTCAATTGTCTTGCAGTCAGGCGTGGAAACGCGGGCAACTTCTTCCTCAGTCACGACACGTCCTGCAGGCTTGTATTCATCCGTCGCCATTTCAAGGTTGGCAGCATAGCTGGACTCACTGGAGTAAGCGATGGTATCCTCACCAGATACCATCCAGCTGGTCAATTCTGTCCGAATAGCTTCCTGAACATCTTCAGGAATTTCATCAAAGCTGGCTACAGACTTGTCCAAAACCACCCAGCGATTCAAATCCGTCCGGTCTGGCGTAATGGCCATGAATTCCTGACTGTCCTTGCCCCCCATAGCACCACCATCACCGATAATGGCTTTGAAATCCAGCTCGCTGCGGGTAAAGATTTTCTCATAGGCAGACTTGTATTCATCATAAGCTACATCCAAGCTGTCATAGTTAGCGTGGAAACTGTAGGCATCTTTCATGATAAACTCACGCGTCCGCAAGAGTCCGTTACGGGGACGTTTTTCATCGCGGTATTTAGGCTGAATCTGATAGAGATTGAGCGGCAGCTGTTTGTAGGATTTAACCGAATCACGGACGATAGCCGTAAAAGTTTCCTCATGGGTTGGCCCCAAGATAAAGTCGGATTTCTCACGATTTTTCAGTTTGTAGAGGTCTTCACCATAGGTCTCATAACGGCCAGACTCGCGCCAAAGGTCTGCACTGAGCAGGGCAGGCGCCAGCATCTCCACTGCACCAATCTTGTCAAACTCTTCCCGCATGATTTTTTTTGTTTTTTCAATCACACGATTAGCCAGCGGCAGATAAGAATAGACCCCAGCTGAAACCTGACGGACATAGCCAGCCCGCAGCATCAGAGCGTGACTGATAACTTGAGCATCGCTAGGCATCTCACGCAGGGTTGGAATTAACATTTTACTTTGTTTCATAAAAACAAAACTCCTTGACTTTCATTGAATAATTTCTTTTTCATAGTTCTAAGAACTTTAGTTTCTTAGAAGAATAATTTCATGATATCGTTCCAGGTAACGGCAATCATCAGGATGACCATAATAGCCACTCCAGACAGAGTGATATAGGTCTCAGTTTCTCTTTTCAGTGGTTTTCTGCGGATAGCCTCCAGAATATTGAGGACGATTTTTCCGCCGTCTAAGGCTGGAATGGGAATCAGGTTGAAAATACCGATATTGAGCGACAGCATGGCCAAAAGGCTAAGGACTGCTGGTAATCCTTGCTCTGCAGCCTGACTGCTGAAATTGTAAATAGCGACCGGACCGCCCAGCTTATTGATATTGAAGTTGAAGACGATATCTTTCAGAGCTGACAAAATGCGAACCGTAGTAGACCAAGCTGCAGTAAAGCCGCCAATCACCTTGTCCCAGAAGCCAGTCTTGATCGTTGGGGAAACCCCTAGCAGATAACGATTGCCGTCTTTTTTAGGCTGTACGGTAATTTCTTTCGTTTCACTGCCGTGTTTGTAGGTAACAGACAAGGTCGGCGCTTCCTTACTCTTGGCTGTGATTTTCGCCAGAGCGCTGGTTAGATCCGCCCAGTTGCTAATTTCATAGTCATTAATCTTAAGGATTTGGTCGTTATTTTGAACCCCAGCAGCTGCTATAGCACTACCATCCATGACTTGAAAATGATTGCTGTTTTCATCGCGAACGCCGCCCTGAACAAAGGCCAGCAGCATAAATACCAGCACGCTCAGGATGAAATTATTCATAGGGCCAGCAAAGTTGGTGATGAGGCGGCCCCAGATACTAGCATTCTGATACTGAACATCCAGCGGTGCAATCCGCACCTCAGTGCCGTCTTCTTCAACAATCGTTGCATCATGATCTACTGCATAAGTCTTGAGCTCGTCAAGGACCAGACCTGTGATTTCCAGCTTTTCCTCAAAGTCAAAGCCGGTCACATTCATGGGCAGAGCTGTCTGGTCAACCTTTTTGCCAGAGAGATTGATGCGAACCACCTTGCCCTCTGCATCCAAGGTCAGACTAGCCGGTGTTCCCACCTTAATGTCAGTGGAGTCTTCTCCCCAGCCGGCCATGCGCACATAGCCTCCTAAGGGTAAAATCCGAATCGTGTAGGCCGTCCCATCCTTACCAATATGGGAGAAAATCTTGGGTCCCATACCGATAGCGAACTCTCTGACCAAAATGCCGGACTTCTTCGCAAAGTAGAAGTGTCCGAACTCATGGACCACCACAATGATCCCAAAAATAATAATAAAGGTTATAAACTGCATGGACTTCTATATTTTACCTTTCCTAGAAATCTTGTTTTTTCTTTAAATCAAAGAAGGAGCAGAAAACGGCCAAATACCGAGCTTCCCGCCCCTGCATAGCTGACACTCTTGAAAATAGGGTAGAAGCTCCTCTCAAAATTTTGAGCTCCAAATCCCAGTTCCTTCTCAGATTGTGCGGTCGTTAGACAAGCTTGCCATCCCTTGCTTTCAGCTACGCTCGACTGTCTTAGAACAAGCCGAAGAAATGCATCAGCGGAAAGACGAAGAGAAGGCTGTCAAAACGGTCCAAAACACCGCCGTGGCCAGGAATGAATTTACCAGAATCCTTGACCCCGAAATGACGCTTGACTGAGCTTTCGACCAAATCACCTAGCTGGCCTGCAATACTAAAGAGCACTGCCAGAATTAAAAAGACAAAGGCATTGTAAGGTGCGTACACTTGCGGTCGAACCAACATAAAGATTCCAGTCACTAGAACGACTGATAGAATACCGCCCAGGCTTCCTTCAATAGTCTTATTAGGAGAAACTCTCGGCGCCAGCTTTCTTTTACCAAAACGCACCCCGACCAGATAAGCTCCGCTGTCAGTAGCCCAGACGATAAAGAGAGCTAGCAGGACCTTGTCAATATTCATCAAGCGGGCATCAATTAAGGCATTAAAACCAAAACCGACATAAAAACTCGCTGCAATCGGATAGGCCGCATCTTCAAAGGTGTAGTTGGAACCTAAAACAGTCGAGATCAGCAGAAGGAAGACGACCAAGCCATAGGCCACGACATTGCCATCGACCGGCAGAAACTTCAGATAGTTCTCCAGGGGCAGGGTTAGAACAAAGGCTGCCAGCATGGCTAAGACACCTTCGATGGTCGCTGTCGGCAGACCTTTCATTTGGAGAAATTCATGCACCGCAAGCATGGCCAGCAGGCCCACAAAAATCTGAAAGACGACTCCTCCTGTCAATACCAGAGGAATAAAAATAGCAAGAGCGATTCCTCCAAAGATTAGACGTTTTTGTAAATTTTTACTCATACTCTTTTACTTTCTCCCTTAAACACCGCCAAAGCGTCGATTCCGACGGCTGTATTCTGCAATTGCAGCCTTCAAAGCCTTCTCATCAAAGTCAGGCCAGAGAATGTCCGTAAAATAAAGCTCACTGTAGGCTGACTGCCAAGGCAGAAAATTGCTGAGGCGCAGCTCTCCACTGGTCCGAATCACCAGATCCGGATCGCGCAGCATCTTAGGCAAGTTGCTGGTATAGAGGTAGTTGCCAATGACTTCCTCAGTAATGTCGCCAGGACTGAGTTTGGCATCCAGAACATCCTGAGCAATCAGTTTAACCGCCTGATTGATCTCATATCGGCCACCGTAATTTAGAGCAAAATTGAGAATCAAACCTGTATTGAGCTTGGTCAAGCTTTCAGCCTTTTCCAGAGCTTCAAATGTCGCCTTAGGAAGCTTAGCCGTATCACCAATCATCTGAATCTTAACATTGTTCTTGTGCAGCTCCGGCACATAGCGGTCGTAAAATTCAACCGGCAGATTCATGATAAAGGAAACTTCCTTTTCCGGCCGAGACCAATTTTCCGTTGAAAAAGCATAGACAGTCAAGACCTGAACACCCATTTCCTTGGCAGCAATCGTCACCTTTTGTAGGGTTTCCATACCAGCCTTATGACCGAACACGCGCGGCTGCATCCTTTTTTTGGCCCAGCGGCCGTTGCCGTCCATAATGACAGCAATGTGTTTGGGAACATTCAGCGGTGCGTTCAGCTTTTCTTTTTTCTTAAAACTAAACATACTTTTTATCCTATTTAAAGTTTTATCAGTTCATTATATCATAAATCCTTGGAATGTGGGCAATTCATCCGCTTTTTCAAGCCTGAGGTCATAAAATAAGGACAGAATGTCAACCAGAGAATCCAAACTCAGTTAAAACTCACCCAGCCTGTCTAAACCGCGAGGCCAATAAGCTTGAAACCAGACACCTCCTAAACGTATGAGTCAAAACAAAAAAACAGCCCGCAAGCTGTTTATTTCTTTACTCTTCAATCGCTGATTCTTCCTCAGGAACATCAACGCTTCCTTCACCACCAGCAACAGCAGGAGTGCCCTCAGTCAATGGCAGTACAGTTTTAATAGCTGTCAGTTCAAAGGTCAGGTAAACACCGTCCACATCCAGAACAACTGTTTTCTTGTCTGTGTCCACTTCATCTACTGTTCCGTATAAACCGCCGATGGTAATGACTTCATAACCCTTTTGCAGCTTGTTAAGACTTTCCATACGCTGCTGAGCCTGTTTCTTTTGAGTACGCATTTGGAAATAGGTCATCCCTACCAGTACAACCGCAAATACAATAAGCATAGTTGGATTCATATATTTTCTCCTTCGAATGTCATATATGAACTACTATAGCAGATTTCCCTTATTTTTACAAGACGATTCTGACTTTTCAAGTAAAGTCCGTCTCAAGTCGGATGAAGCATGACTGGCCTAACCACATTTTTTAAAAAGCAAAAATCAGGATGACTAACACCCTGATTTTATGTCTTTTTATTTAAGATTTTTAACAACTTCTGCTACGTGTTCAACTGTAAAGCCGTATTCTTCCAGAACCTTGCCTGCCGGAGCAGATGCACCAAACTGGTCGATTCCGATAACTGCACCGTCCAGACCGACATACTTGTACCAAGGCTGGCTAGCTGCCATCTCGATTGCTACGCGGCGACGAACTGCATTTGGAAGAATTTCTTCTTTGTAGGCTGCATCTTGAGCATCAAAAAGCTCTGTTGATGGCACGCTGACCACACGAATTTTAGCGCCTTCTGCTGCAAGTGCTTTAGCAGCTGCAACAGCCAAATTAACCTCAGAACCAGAAGCCAGCAAGATGGTATCGAAATCTGCTCCTGTTTCGTAAACCACATAAGCTCCTTTAGCTACCTTGTCAAAGTTTGTGCCTTCTTCTACTGTCAGATTTTGACGGGTCAAGACCAGAGCAGTCGGTGTGGATTGACTCTTAAGGGCCAGGTACCAAGCTGCCTGAGTTTCACACGCATCTGCTGGGCGGAAAACAGTCAGATTTGGAATAGCACGCAGACCAGCCAAGTGCTCAATCGGCTCATGAGTTGGGCCGTCTTCACCAACTGCAATAGAATCGTGTGTGAAGACATAAGTCACTGGCAAGCCTTGAAGGGCAGACAAGCGGACAGCTGCCTTGACATAGTCTGAGAATACGAAGAATGTACCACCGTAAACGCGAAGACCACCATGAAGCGCCATACCGTTGAGAATTGTTCCCATAGCAAACTCGCGCACACCAAATTGGATATTGCGGTTGAGACGGTGGGCATCATCTTGCAGGCCATCTTCCTTGATGTAGGTCATATTGGAATGAGCCAAGTCAGCAGAACCGCCAAGGAAAGTTGGAAGGACCTTAGCTGCTGCATTGAGGGCATCCTGACTAGAATTACGGGTTGCTTGAGAGAAGCCATTTTCAAGTACTGGGAAGTCTTCTGGTTTGATTTCTACTGGATCCTGACCAGCGATGATAGCTGCTACTTCTGCTGCCAATTCTGGATGGGCTTGCTTGTAGTCCTCTACTAGCTGTTTCCAAGCATCGTATGTTGCTGCACCACGCTCCGCCACATTTGTACGGTAGTCAGCATAGACTTCCTCAGGAATCTCAAATGGCGCATAGTCCCAGCCCAAGGCTTTACGAGTAGCTGCCGCTTCTTCTACTCCCAGAGGAGCACCGTGAACTGCATTAGTGCCTTGCTTGTTTGGAGAACCGTAACCGATAACAGTCTTAACTTCAATCAAAGATGGTTTGCCAGAAGCTTTAGCTTCATTGATAGCTGCATCAATCGCTGCAAGGTCTGTTCCGTCTTCTACCAAGGCAGTATGCCAACCATACGCTTCATAGCGGGCACGAACATCTTCTGTAAAGGAATCCTTAGTCTCTCCATCTAGGTTGATATCATTTGAATCATAGAGAACAACCAGCTTGTCTAGCTTTTGTAGGCCAGCATAAGAAGCAGCTTCAGCTGAAACCCCCTCCATCAAATCACCATCACCACAGATGACATAAGTGTAATGGTCGAAAATTGGGTAGCCTTCACGATTATACTTAGCAGCTAAGAAACGCTCTGCCTGAGCAAAACCAGTAGCTGTAGAAATACCCTGTCCTAGTGGGCCAGTAGTAGCATCGACACCAGCTGTGTGGCCAAACTCTGGGTGACCTGGTGTCTTAGAGCCCCATTGGCGGAAGTTTTTGATTTCGTCCATGCTGACATCTTTAAAGCCAGACAGATGAAGCAAGGCATAAAGCAGCATAGAACCATGTCCTGCAGACAGGACGAAGCGATCGCGGTTAATCCAGTTTGGCTCTTCTGGATTGATACGCAATTGTTTAGTAAACAAGTCATAAGCCATCGGCGCAGCGCCCATGACTACGCCAGGGTGACCTGACTTAGACTTTTCAATCGCGTCAATCCCTAAAAAGCGAATGGCATTAACTGATAATTGTGACATTGGATTCTCCTTATTTTTACTAAAATCTGTCCTGACATCAGAACAGGATAAACAATGGTCGTAGAAACGATAAAAATTGTCTCATATCTATTATAAGAAAATTATCCCTATATCGCAAGATAGGGATAATCTCATCTTTTTTATAGATTTATTATAAATCTTGAAAACGGCAACAAAAAGACCAAGAATTACACAGGCGACTGTTCACTCTTGGACTGTCAAAAAAATCTGCCCATAAGGACAGAAAAAGTAAGAAATTGAGCATCCTGCTCCTAAGTTTGACTGCGCCCACAGATTGTTTCATTAAGTTTTTACAGAACGTAGTTTTCGCTTACGCTCAAACTGCATCTATGCTTCTAAGCTCTGCTCGACTCTGCGAGCCGGCAATCGCTAAAAAAATAGCGGAACGTAGACTTAGCTTGCACTCAGTCTGCATCAATGCCTCTAAATTCGACTGCGCCCACAGCTTGTCTCATTAAGAGACATAGAAAAACCCAGCTATCCAAATGGTTAGCTGGGTTAGGGTTGAGCTACATCATAGTTTTAGACTATCCTGCGGCCTTTTGATGAATGGTGATGCCGTATTTTTCATGGTTTTCTTCATACCAATTAATTAAGGCCATCGCAGTTTGATAAGTAATGTTCTTAATTTTGCTGGTCCCTTTAGTTAAGGTCAGGATACTCATCTTGCTGATGTTTGCATCCGTCGCAATTCGATAACTAGTTAAGGTTCCATTAACTAACAACTGAACAACAGCCTCGACTTTCCTATAGTCAGGCATAGTTGTAATATCCAACTTTTTCATAATTAAATCCTCTCCTAAAATTTAATTTACTAATCCATTATACACTTTTTTCTGACATTTACATATATAAAAACTTGAAAATGTACAAAAAAATTAGAACACAATCTATTGAAATGTCAACTTTTCATGTTTTATCTCCATTATCTAAAAAATTTAAAATGCCCAATTGTCATTTGCTGTCTTCCTCCAAATTATCTAAACATTTTTTAGAAGCCTAAATCATGCTAGTTCAGATTATGTGAGTGTCTTCCAACAGTTTTTTTAATTTTCTGAAAGCTGATGAAATACAGTATTGCGTTCCCGCATTTTACACTAGTCTGCTTTAGAGTTTTCAAGAAAAAACTTAAAAAATTTAGAGGAAAATAGCAATGTTAACCTTTCTAAAAAGTAAGCAGCTTCATGAAGCCAGTATGTTAGTCTATCAGAGAGAACGGCAGTATCTAGAAGAAAACAAAGAGCAGATGACAAGTTATAGTTCTTATGCCCTTGCAAGTATTTCCAAATTATGAAATGGAGCACCAAGCCAATAGAAAGGTTTTGATAGAAGACTTGTATAAGGCTTATCAGCTCTTTCTCTGCTGCAGGAGCCTGTTCAAATGACAAAATCCGCCTCGCTAGAACGAGACGGATGTAGCTGTGCATTAAGGTGACTGAGATTTAGACTTCTGCTCTAGCCTCTTGGCTGAGGGGCTGTCTTTTCTGACCAGATAAAGGCCCTCCTTGGAATTGATCGGATCCTCCTTGAGCTTGAGCATGAGCAAATCCCCATTGTGGACATAGCTGTAAAGTTTAGACCCTAGCCGGATACTGCCGGCCTTGCGGTCAATGCTGCCCTTCTCTTCCAGACCCTCTTTATAGAAGGTGACTTGCTGGTCTCTGATATTCAGAATCGTTTCCTTGTCCAAGCCACTGAAGCCGTCTGCCCCATCCTCAATCTGGCGGTAATACACTCCGTCCAGACTGGCCTCATTCAGGCTGGCAAAGAGGAAGAGAGCTCCAAAAGCTAAAGCAAGGAGGACTAGGCCTGAGAAAATAATTGTCTTACGCTTCATCTGCCGCTCCTGCTCTTTCCGGGACGGTCAGCCTGGGATAGGGGATATCAGCTATCAGCTCGTCATAACGCTGGAGCAAATCCTGAAAAGTCACATCTACATAACCAACAAAGACCAGCCGCTCAATATCTTCTTTATTAAAAAAGATTAATTCTTTTCCCGTCAGACCGGAGGGCAGGATTACTGCTCCAAAGTCAAAGTAGCCGGTCTGTCCGTCAAGGGTCGTCACAGGAAACTGGCTGACAATCATCAGGGGTTGAGAACTGCCCTTAACCATGACTACACTTCCGATAGGTAATTGTTGCTTCATCAAAGTCTCCTTTCTCCTTAAGCCAGAGCAAGCGCTGGGAGGGCGACTACAGGAGCTACTGTCACTGCAACTACTACAGCTGCAACTTCCAGACCATTCACGGTTTGCGCCCCCGTTTCAACCGAATTCACCGTTTTATTTCCATTCGAGTCTTTACTGATATTCGAGTCGACGCCATAGACTCCAACCATACCATTCCAGATATCAGTAGATACTTTAAGACCGGCCCCAGTATCGTGCTGCTCTGTTCCAGCATGTAGAGAAAGATTAATCTCCGGCATAGGGAGCCAACCTGTGTCTGTATTTAAGCCAACACTGCCATTGACACCAATATGATAGCCACCGACACTGATTTGAGGACTGGCATTAAGCTTCCAGTCACTGGCATCTATATCAACAGAAGCCACACCCAAATCTACAGCTACTCCATTAAAAATACCATTATTTGTCTTGTACTTGAAAATACCAGGATCATCTTCTTCCACAGTTGTCGAGTATTTGGCATAGGTACTATATAACCAGCCTGTACTCCAGTCAGTCTTTTTGGAGTGTTCCAGGGTATTGGTATGACCAAAAAGAAAGTCCCAAAAGCCCGATGAACCACCGCTACTACCAGCAGCCTGTTTGGCAGCAGGCATAGCTACTGTTTGGGCACCAGTTTGATTGCCTGCTTGCTTCATAAAGCCCAGCATAGCCCCAGCCCACAGCCCATTGAAAGCAGCCTGCGAGAGACTACCAGAAGCCTGATCTGCCTTGGCCTGGTCCAGTCGTACCTTGAGGATGGGATCAGCCTGCTGGACCGCTTCTTCCAGATGGCTGCGGAGGGCCTGCGGAATGTTCCGGCTGGGATAGCGCTCTAGATAGGCCTGGACAGCCTGGATATCCTCCGGAGTCAGCTCTTCACCGCTGTCTAGCTTATCCATGACCTTTTGAAAGGCAGCTTCAACTGCTTTTTTGCTCTCCCAAGCTGTTTCAACAGTCTGGGTCCAGGTCATCCTGTCCGGACTAGGCAGGACAAAGCTGCCGTTAAAGTTTGCAAAGCCTTCTGTCATCAGGCTCAGAGCTTGGTCCAAAGCAGCAGCCAGCCCCGGCAGATTGTCGAAAATAGTGGCCGACGATGAATAAAAGGCCAGCAGTTTATTCAGCTTGTCCTGCAATTCATGACGTTTGTCCTGAGCTGCTGTAATGGCATTCTGGATGCTGCTTTTGGTAGAAGCAGCCACATCCTTCTGTTTATTGGCCTCGGTCAGAGCCTGATTTTGGCTGTCAATGGTCTGATCATAAGAAGCAATCTGACTCTCCAGGACATCCTGATCCAAACTCTCTTCTGCCACCTCACTGACATAACGGCTGGGCAGATCGCTGCCAGCTTTGACCAGCTCTTCTTCAAAGAGAATCGCTGCCTTAAAGAGGGGAAGGAACATCCCCTGACAGTAGGTTTTAGCACTGTCATATGCTGTTCCGGTCAGCCCGCTTTCCCCTGCAAAATTTTCCATGGCCTGCATGGCAGATTCATAAGCCGCGATCCTCACCTGGCTGGCAGTGGCCATTGACCCTGCCTGCTGGTTGGAAACGGGGAGTTCCATCTTAGCGCCCATATCCAGCCTCCTTGTCTTCTGCTTCCAGAGCTTGTCTATACTGACCCTGGATGATCTCAATCTGACGGTCTAGCTTTTTTCTTTCCTTATCCAGCCGATCCTGACCATCCTGGATATCCAAATCCAGCAATCGGTGACTGTGCTCAACCAGACCCATAATATCATAAAAATCCTGACTGTCCTTGGCCGTTAAGGGCAGGTAATTCAGCTCTCTCAAGGCCGAAAGTCCCCGGTCATAGAGATAATCAATATCCTCTTCAAAGCGGTCTAGACGACGCTTTTGCTCCTCAGCCTTATCCAGTTTTTCAAATGCCTGCAGGCGTTCAGCAGCTAGAGTTTGGGAATTCTTCATACTACTTCCTCCTTATCCCTCAATATCCGCAGCCATTCCTTGGTCAGTCGCCTGAAATTCCTCTGCTACGCTTTGCAGGAGCTGACTGAAGCTTGTAATCTTACCGGCGATATCAGCTGACGCCGTACTGGAATGATCAATTTCCTCACTTGCCCGGCTATTTCCCTCCAAACGACTGATAGCATCCTTGTCAGGCTGAGATGCTGCACCTATCTGACTGGAAGCGGCTGAAAAGCTATTAGCATGGCTAGCTGCCAGCCCATTATCACTTTTAATATCTGACATTGCTTGCTCCTCTGTTTTTGCTTTTATTTTATGACATTTATATTATAAGTTCAAGTCTCCGCCTGCTTTTTAACCAAAAAGAAACAAGACTGATAAATAATTCCAATCTTGTTAATTGCTAAGCCTGCTTATGCTGAGGCTTTTAAAGTCTCTGATTTCCGCTTCCTAATGATCAGAAACTCATCCTCCAGATCGCCTTCCAAATCTTTGACAGCCAGATGATTCAAGCGAGAGCCGGCAACATTATCAGGAATCTGCTTTCTGTTACTTTGTTAGCTCGACTTTCCATACTCCTGTTTTTTTCTCCATTTCCGTATAGCTAGACCAACTTTTAAATAAAGAATAGTCGGAATCATCCCCACTGGAAGCGAGAAGAGAAAAGCTTGATTTTTTTCTACCGAGATAAATCCTAGTAATCGTAAAGGATTTATAACCGCATCTTCCATAGTATGCATAATTACTAGCGGCCATACTGACTTAGTAATTCTAAAAATCTCTGTGTACATGACCGTCCAGCATGCAACAGTTATCATCCCGATAAGGAAGAATGTAAACCTTCCAACCGGCAAGGTATTTTGGATTTCTCTCTCAAACAGAAACTTCATAATGTAAGGCAGATGCCAAATCCACCAGATAAAGCCAACAAGTAGATATAGTTTTAAGTCGGATAATTTCAATTTAATTAATTAATTGGTAAGATATGCCCTCTAAACAGATTCTTCAAAAATATTTTTTATAAATTGAGTCCCTATCTGTGTTAACAAGATTCCAAGATAGACCGTGAACTCAACCTTCACATCTGTCACTCTGATGCCTTGCGTCATCAGTCCCAAGAATATCACTATTATCGTAACAAGTGGGTAAACTAAAAAACTAATCAGGTATAATTTTTTATTATCTTTAAAATTAATGGAAAACCCTGCTTCTTTCCAGCCATCTCCGCCAAAGCTACGGAGAAAGATGGTACAGATTAACGGAGTTACCAGCCAAATCAGCATCCCTAAAGAGCCGCTTCCTATCTCTGTTCCGATATTTTCGTAATGAGCTTGGCCGGTTATTTTATCAACAACATAACCAATCCAGCCACATAGGGTGCTGAGAATAGCGAAGATAATGACATTGCGTTTAATTGTAGTTATGGACTGTTTCATAGCAGTCTCCTTTCGTCAAAAATTATTCATCTCTCTTATTTGAGAGAAGCTAGGTTGATTCGAGTCATCGACTGCTTCGGCAATATCAAAATTTTGTTTCATTTTACCGATACCTTCTAAGCAAGTCTGGCTTTTCTTCAGCATCAGGTTTCAATGTTTTTCTTTTTATATACCTAATAGAAACATTTCTTTTAAGTGATATCAAGGAGAATTTAGTTGAGATTTTGGGGTAAATGGTAATTTATTTCCAGAAAGGGGAGATATTTGTAATTCCTACTTAACAAAAAAGACCTACCTTCATCTAAGAAGGAGATCTTTGAAAAGTTAGTTGACTCAGTAAGCTTTATTCTGCTTGCTTGTCTTCTTCAGATGCGTCAGCACCCTTTTCACGAATAACTAAGACACCATCTTCCAAATCGGCTGTCAAGTGCTTAGCATCTAGATTGTCTAAGTGGAAGTCAGTCACCTTGTCACGAATTTGCTGCTCAATGACACGGCGCAGCGGACGAACACCCATGACTTGGTCATAACCAGCGTCGCGCAGGAATTCCTTAGCTGCATCAGATACAGCCAGATCAATTTCTTTCTTGCTCAAGGTTTGATTTACTTCGATCAGCATGAGATTAACAATCTCCATCAAATCTTCTTTCTTGAGATGAGAGAACTCAATAACCGCGTTGAAACGATTGAGGAATTCTGGACGGAAGTAAGCTTTGAGTCGATCCATCAGATCAGGTTTTTCAGCATCCTCTTCCAAGCCTGCTTCATATCCAAATCCAGCATTGGAAGTCGCAATAATAACCGTATTCTTGAAGTTGACTGTATTCCCTTGACCATCTGTCAAACGACCGTCATCCAGAACTTGAAGGAGAAGGGTAATCACTTGTGGATCAGCCTTTTCAATCTCATCCAAGAGAATGATAGAGTAAGGATTGCGACGCACACGCTCGGTCAAGGTGTTGTTGTTATCATCATAGCCGACATAGCCTGCAGTCGTACCAATCAGCTTGGAAACAGCAGTCCGGTCGGAGTATTCTGACATATCCAGACGGATGATGGCTTCCTTGGTACCGAACATATCCAGAGCCAGTTGCTTAGCAAGCTCAGTCTTACCAACACCAGTTGGTCCAACAAAGAGGAAACTTCCGATTGGACGGTTGCCTTCATCAAATCCTGCACGGTTACGGCGTATAGCTCTAGCCACGGCTTCTACAGCCTTATCTTGGCCAATCACTTTAGCTTTGAGACGGTCACTCATGCCCTTGAGGCGCTCAATGTCGCTGGCACCCATCTGAGATACTGGTACACCCGTCATCCGTTCAACAGACTCTGCTACGTCGTTGACCGTAGCTGTCACCTTCATATCCTCAGTGTGATTTTGAATTTTCTTTTCTAGCTCTTCAATGCGAGTCTTAGCATTCAGAGCTGCTTCATAATCTTCTTTCTCAACAGCCGCTTCCTGTTTGTCTTTCTGTTCAGCAATCTCATTTTCAACCGCATGAACATCAGTCACTGGATGCTGGGCTGCCAAGTGGGCAGCAGTCACGTCGACCAGGTCAATCGCCTTGTCTGGCAGGCTCCGTTGTGGAATATACTGGACAGAGTAGTCCACAGCCGCTTTCAGCACTTCATCTGGCAGGATGACATTGTGGTGCTTTTCATACAGGTCACGAATACCTTGAAGGATCTGATAGGTATCTTCGGCAGACGGTGCATTAACCTTGACTTCATTGAAACGACGAGCTAAAGCTGCATTTTTAAGGATAGTATTGCGGTACTCATCCTGAGTAGTAGCTCCGATGACGGTTAACTCACCACGAGAAAGCGCTGGTTTGAGAATATCCGCCATGCCCTTAGAGCCACTATCTCCACCGATAGATCCTGCTCCTAGGATTTGATGGATTTCATCAAAGAAGAGGATAATGTTGCCGGCTTCCTTGACTTCATTGACCAAGTTTTGGATATTTTCTTCAAAGCTACCACGATATTGGGTTCCAGCTTCCAGACCGGAAATATCAACAGAAATAATTTCCTTATTCTTGATAGCCGCTGGCACATCACCGTTGACGATAGCCTGAGCCAATCCTTCTACGACAGCTGTCTTACCAACTCCGGCGTCTCCGACCAATACAGGATTGTTCTTGGTTCGGCGAGAAAGGATTTCAGCTGTTTCTTGGATTTCCTTATTGCGCCCAATGACTGGATCTAACTTTCCATCACGCGCTTCCTGAGTCAGATTGCGACCCAGTTTAGCCAGGATACCATCCTGCTTAGGTCCTTGAGCAGCAGTCTGGCCAGTCTGCTCACCTACTCCTTGACCAGGGAGCTTACCAGTAGCCCGGTACTGAGCAAACTCTTCCGGTGTGACCTCTCTACCATTAATCAAGTAGCGCCGGTGTTCGCTGTTGTAGCCACCCATGCGCCCCATAAGTTGGTTGAAAAGGTCGTCCATATTATTAAAATTGTTGTAGTTGTTGTTCATAGCATTACCTCGCTTTTTTCATATTTTGCTTTACATAATTTTTATTTTTACTAAAGTTTGAGATAAGAAATCTCTTCCTTATCTACTATAAATTTTCATTTGGGAGATCTTCTCCTATCTATTATTTTACATAACTTATTCTCTTTTCAAAAATCAAGACTGATTCAGTCTCTATTTTTATGAGTGATTTGATCTCTTTCGGAAGAAGATGATCTTACATAATTTTTAATCCTCCCAAAAATAATCGCCTTCCGGCTATATTCACATCTTCTGATTAAATTTACGTAAACTTTTTTGTTTACAGTTGTAATTTTATCATGACAGAATTTATTTGTCAATAGATTTTACATAATTTTTTAAAATAAATTTACAAATGTAATCAAAATTTTGGTTTAGGCTCTTTTCATTCCTATAAAGACGCTTTTTTATAATAAAAATCTGGACATAGTCCAGATTTTAAATCATATACTCTACACTATAGCTGGCATCCGACAGAATACGGGACAGAAACTGTTTGGTCCGTTCTTCCTTCGGACTAGAGAAGAATTCCTGAGGAGGATTTTCTTCAATTATGTGGCCTCCGTCCATAAAGATGACATGGTTGGCCACATCGCGGGCAAAGCTCATCTCGTGGGTCACAACGACCATGGTCACTCCCTCCTGAGCCAGCTGCTTCATGACACTAAGAACTTCGCCGACCAGTTCCGGATCTAGCGCCGAAGTTGGTTCATCCAGCAGGATAACGTCTGGCTTGACAGCAATGGCGCGGGCAATCCCAATCCGCTGCTGCTGGCCGCCTGATAGCTGGGAAGGATAGTAGTCTTTGTAGGCCAAGAGACCCACGCGCTTCAAGGACTCTTCCGCAATCTCAAGCGCTTCTTCCCTCGGTATCTTACGAGCGATCACTAAGCCTTCTAAGATATTTTCAAGGGCTGTTTTATTGGCAAAGAGATTATAATGCTGGAAGACAAAGGCCGTCTTTCTACGGATTTCTAAAATCTCCTTTTTGCTGAGCTTAGCCAAATCATAGTCTTTACCAGACAGAGTCAGCTGGCCGCCATCCGCTTTTTCTAAGTGATTCAGACAGCGCAGAAATGTTGTTTTCCCAGAGCCTGACGGTCCCAGAATAACTACAACGTCACCTTGATTGACCTTGAGACTGACATCTGCCAGCACCTGGTGCTCTCCAAATCGTTTGGAGATATGTTTTACTTCTAACATAATCTTTCCTTCCTAAGCAAGAGCGTAGCGCTTTTCCAAGCCCCTAAACATCCACTGAATCAAGCCACAAATAATGAGATAAATAACAAAAATCACCAGATAAGACTCTGAATACTGGTAAGAATGGGAGGCTTCTATCTTAGCCAGGGCTGTGATATCCTTGACCGTCATGACAAATACCAGCGAGGTTCCCTTGACTAGATTGATAACCAGATTGGCCAGATTGGGCAGGGCAGAGCGCAGAGCCTGAGGAAAAACAATTCTCCGATAGGCTTGAAAATTCGTTAAACCAATAGCCTGCGCCGCTTCTAACTGTCCTTTATCCACCGTCAAAATGGCAGAGCGCAGAATTTCCGATAAACTGCCTGTCGTCATCAGGCTATAAATGATGAAAGCATAGTAAAGCGGATTGAACTTAAAGACGTCTACCTGACTGCCCAGACTTTTGAAAATTTGATTCAGTAAGCTAGGAAAAAGACTATAGAAAAAGAGAATGAGCAAAATGGGCGGCGTCGCCCGAATAAAGGCCAGATAAACCACCGAAAAGGTCCGCACACCTCGAACTTTATAAATCTGCCCCAGAGCTAGAAGCAGAGCTGGAATAAAGCTGAGCAGAATAGCAACCACCATAATAATCAGGGTTACTGGTATGCCTTTCAAAGTAACCAGAAAGGTATTTACAATATAATTCAAATCCATTCTTTACCTCTCCTTGACTGTCAGACTCTTTTCCAGAAGCTGGGAAGCCAGCGAAACCACTAGGGCAATTCCCCAGTAAATCAAGGCCACCGCTGTATAGGTTTCGAGGGAATAATTGCCCAGATTACGACTGATAAGATTTTGCCCTGCTCCCATGACATCCACTGCCCCAATCGTATAAGCCAGCGCAGCATCCCGCATGAGATTAAGAAGGGCAGTAGTAAGATTGGGCAGGGCGATGCGAAAAGCCTGTGGCAGGACGATGCGCAGAAAAGTCTGCACCGGTGTCAAGCCAATACTGAGAGCTGCCTCGGTCTGTCCCTTGGGAACAGCAAGATAGGCTGCCTTGAAGACTTCCGCAATCATAGCCGCAAAGAGCAGAATCATGGTGATGATGACAAAAACAGTCCGCGACCAATTATTGATATCCAGCCCCAGCCACCATTCTAAAAACTCTGGAATGCCATAAAAAACCAAGAAAAGCAAGACGATAGGCGGTGTACATCTAAGGATAAATATATATCCTCTAGCCAGACCAGCAAAAGACTGCTCCTCGGCAATCTGAGCCCAGGTCAACAGACCACCCAGCAAGGAGCCAATCAAAGCTGTCACAAACATAATCCATAAAGTGGTCGGCAGAGCCTGCAGCAGACTAGGTAGCAGGCCAAAGACACGGGACAAGTCATACGAGACCATAATTTTCTTCTCCTTCGACAATGATTAGATAGAATAAGCTTCTCTTGGACGGACACTTTCAGCTTGGAGCAGCCATGCTCTCGCCTAGTTATCCTCTTTGAAAATCCCTTCAAACAGCATCAAGGTCAGCCTAGAAGCCGCCAACTCTATATTCAGCCAACTTCTCAGTCAGCCTTTGATTATCGGCAGACAGCAACCACTAGTCCTTGTCCACATAAGAGAAGACATCTTCTCCGAAATACTTTTCAGATAGTTTAGCCAAGGTTCCGTCTTTTTCCAGTTCCTTAATTGCCTTCTCATATGCCTTGGCAAATTCTTCATTTTTTTCGTTTTTATGAAGCAGGGGGTAGGTCGGAATCCCCTTGTAAGGGAACCAAGTCAATTGATCCGCATACTGATGGTAAGATCCTTCCTTGTCTGTCACAGCTTTTTCAAAAGACAGCTTGATGTCAAAGAAAGCATCGTAGCGCCCTTCCAGAACCCAAGCATAAGCATCAGCTACCTTGAAGGACTCTGCTGCAGTCAAATCAATAGGAGCACCGCTATGCTTTTGGTTATACTCTTCGATAACAGCCCATTGAGCATTCTGCGGAGAGATTGGTACCAGCTTGCCATTTTCCTTGGCAAAATCATCAATGGTCTTGTATTTTTCAGCGTCTTCCTTGCGTATAGTGAAACCGATAATGCTAGCACCGATTGGGCTTTTTGGAATGATGAACTTCTTCGCCCGCTCTTCGGTGTACCAGGCTCCCTTGGTTCCGATGTCATATTTTCCAGATTCCAGACCGACTAAGAGATCTTCATCACTGGTACCAGTATATTCAAACTGATAGTCTGGCAGCTTTTCATCAATGGCCTTGAGAACAGCAACCTCATAGCCATCTGATTCTCCCTTTTCATCCACAAAGTCATAAGGAACATAGTTCTGTGTATGTGCCACTTTCAAAGTTATCACCTTGCCACTGCCTGATGCAGAACTGCTCGTCTTGCTAGATGAAGCACCTGTCAAGGTCCGCCCTAAATAAGTCGCCGCTACAATAGCAATCACTGCTGCTCCACCAATAATCCATTTTTTCTTGCTCATTCTTTCGTCTCCTTCTTATGCTAAGCTTGCTGCTTGGCGAACCCACTGAATCCGCTCTGTCTCAATATCGCTTGGAATAGTACAGTCAGCCCCGATAATCAAAGCTTCCTTGCCAGCCTCTGCTATCAGCCGCTTGGTCTCGTCTTGAATAGCTGCTTGACTGCCCGTGTAGAGCAGGCCGTCCTTGCCATTTTCAAAGCCACCGAGGACAGTCCGACCGCCAAATAATTTCCGGCCCTCCGCTAGGCTGATGCCTTCTGGCCCCACTGCCCAGTTGATGACCTGAGCTGGATAGTCAGTAAAAAGATGAACATCGTTTCGCGCGCCTTCGTAACCGCAAATGTGCAGGATATTCACTCCGCCAGCTGCATTGGCTGCTTCCAGCACCGCCAATTCACTAGGAGCAATAAAAGCCTTATAGTCTTCAGGCGACACCCGTGCATCCTGAATGCTCTGAACGCTGAGGTAGATTCCATCCGCACCAGCTTCCTTGATAATCCGCTCCGTCAGAGCTGCAATATCTTGAGCAATCACATCCAGCACCCGCTTCGTGAGCACAGCATCCTCTGCCAGGAAATCTGCAATGATATCATCCCCTCCGGCAACCTTGCCGACCAACCATTTGAAGTAGGTCACTGGTGCAAAAATATTGTAAATAGCGACCAAGTCCTCTGTAAAGCTAGCCCTAATCTTCTGAACCAGCTCCACCTGCTCACTAATCCAAGGGTGGTCAGCACCTATCGGCTCAATATCTGCTAAATCCTTGATAGATTGGGCTTTTTTCAAGCGCTCATTAGGATAAGCAAAATAACCATCACTCATCAGTTTGATAAAGTCTGGCTCGACTTCTGCCAGAAAAGCTTGATGACCAGCCAGATTTTTCTCAATAATGGCCTGATTTCCAAAACCAGACAGCCACTCCTCTTCGCTGGTAAAATGATGCCAGAAACCAACTGGCACTCGGTCAACGTACTCTCCTCTGAAAGCCTTCAGTACTAATTCTCTTTTTGAAGTCATCTTCTCTCCTTTTTTATTGTTCCTATCTAGCCAATGAGTTGTTTTTTAGCTTTTTCATTGGACTAATTCATCATTTTAAGTAAAATTCTAATCCGACAAGAGCAGAGCAGCGATATCATTGGGCTGCATCAAGCCAGTTGACTGCTCTGGCAGTTTCTTGAGCACCTGCAAATCATCTTCTTTTTTGTCTGAAGACTGATGAGCATAAATCTGACTGATGCTCAGAAAGGTTCCTATTATCAAGAATATCAGAGCAAGAGCTGCAAGCCTTTTTTGATACCGATTCATCTATCTTCCTCCTTGAAAGAGTTGAAAAATGCTCTTTAGGACTTTGGCAATTCCGTCAGAACTGAATAGCCGCCCGACGAATCCAGTCCAGTCTTTCTATTTCAAAATCATCTGGTACAGTGCAGTCAGCCCCTAGAATCACTCCCTGACTGCCAGTTTCAGCCAGCAGCCGCTTGGTCTCATTCTCTAATTCTGCACGACTGCCCGTATTTAGAAGAGCTGCTCTGCCATTTTCAAAGCCGCCCAGGACAGCCTGACCGCCAAAGAGCTTGCGCCCTTCCGCTAAGCTGACCCCCTCATGATGGGTTGCCCAGTTAAAGACTTGAGCCGGATAGTCTTTGAACAGTTCCAAATCATTGCTGGCTCCTTCAAAGCCGCAGATGTGGAGAATATTCTGACCGCCAGTCGCATTTGCCGCTTCCAGAACCTTAATCGTACTAGGCTCAATATAACGACGATAACTGGCCGCATCTACCCGATCGTCTTGAACTTGCTGGGTGCTGAGATAAATCCCCTCAATGCCCGCTTCCTCAATGATCCGCCTAGTCAAAATAGCAATATCAGTGGCAATGACATCAAAAACATGTCCTGTCAGCTCGGAATCCTCTGCCAGAAAATCTGCAATTTCTCTATCTCCTCGTGACCCTTCCCGGCGGAACCAGCGCTTAAGATAGGAGACCGGCGCAAAGATATTGTAGAAGGAAGCGAGGTCCTCTGGATAGCTTGCCTTTACAGCCTTCACCATCTCAATCTGCTGCTCAATCCAAGGATGATACTCGCCGATAGACTGGATAGCTGTCAAGTCTCGAATAGACTCAATATGATCCGAATAAAGCGCACTAGGATACTTAAAGAAGCCATCGCTCATAATCTTGACAAAGTCTGGCCGTGCAGCTCGAACATAAGCAGCATGCCCCTCAACACTTTTATTGAAAATCACTGGATTGTCCAGGCCCAGCATCTTTTCCTCTTGGCTTACAAAGTGAAACCAAAAACCAACAGGCACTCGGTCAACTTCTTCACCCCGAAAAGCTCTCAGCACTAATTCTTTCTTGCTGACCATCTCTTCCTCCTTCTTTGAATTTGTAATATATCTTACCATCCTCTCTTTCTCCTGGGAAATATATTTTCCCTATCAGCCTGATTAAAAATATTTATCAAAGCAAAATAAAAAAGCTAGACTAAACTAGCTTTCTCAAGGCTTTTCAGACTCTGCTGAATAACCTTATTTTTTGTACCCTTTTTAGATAAGTACCATATATATTTTCTATGGATGAGATAGGTAATTTTTATAGGCAATGGCTGCTGCGCTTATTCTACAGTGACAGACTTAGCCAGATTACGCGGTTTGTCTACATCCAGACCACGGTGCAAGGTTGCAAAGTAAGCAATGAGCTGTGTCGGTACCACCATAGAGATTGGTGACAGGTATGGGTGAACCTGATTGAGTACGATATCGTCACCTTCTTTACCCACATTCTCCTCAGCAATAGTCAGCACCTTGGCACCCCGAGCTACGACTTCTGAAATATTGCCTCGTGTATGACTAGCCAAGACTTCATCAGAAAGCAAGGCCAAAACTGGTGTCCCGTCTTCAATCAGAGAGATCGTACCGTGTTTGAGCTCACCAGCCGCGAAACCTTCACACTGGATATAAGAAATTTCTTTGAGTTTTAGGCTGGCTTCCATAGCCACATAGTAGTCTTGACCACGGCCGATATAGAATGCATTGCGGGTCGTTTCCAGAAGGCCACGGACTTTATTGTCAATCAACTCCTTTTCTGACAAAGTGGACTCAATAGACTGCGCAACTATGGACAGCTCGTGAACCAAGTCAAAGGCTGCCGCTTTTTCAGAAGCATTGGCATCGCCAACAGCTTTAGCCAAGAAGGCCAAAGTTGCGATTTGAGCTGTATAGGCCTTAGTAGAAGCAACCGCAATCTCAGGACCTGCATGCAGCAGCATGGTATGATTGGCTTCCCGAGAAAGCGTAGAACCTGGAACATTGGTCACGGTCAAACTTGGAATACCCATCTGATTCGCCTTGACTAAGACCTGACGGCTGTCAGCTGTTTCACCAGATTGGCTGATAAAGATAAAGAGAGGCTTCTTGCTAAGGAGCGGCATGGCATAGCCCCACTCAGAAGCAATGCCCAGTTCAACAGGTGTATCCGTCAGCTCTTCCAGCATACGCTTAGAAGCATAGCCAGCATGGTAAGAAGTTCCAGCCGCAAGGATATAGAGACGGTCAGCTTCCTGAACAGCCTTGACAATATCCGCATCTACTGATACTTGCCCCTTATCATCTGTATAAGCTCTGATTAGCTTACGCATCACAGTTGGCTGCTCGTCGATTTCTTTGAGCATATAGTATGGATAAGTCCCCTTACCGATATCGGACAGATCTAACTCAGCAGTATAGCTTTCACGCTCCAGAGTATTCCCGTCATAATCCTGCACTTCCACACTGTCTTTACGAACAATAACCAGCTCTTGGTCATGAATTTCCATAAACTGATTCGTCTCACGAATCATGGCCATGGCATCTGAGCAGACCATATTGTAGCCATCACCCAGTCCAACTAGAAGAGGTGATTTATTTTTAGCAACATAGATAACATCTGCATCTTCTGAGTCCACCAAAGCAAAGGCATAAGAACCACGGATAATGTGAAGAGCTTTTTTAAAGGCTTCTAAAACAGACAAGCCTTCTTCTTCAGCGAATTTGCCAATCAAGTGCACAGCAATCTCTGTATCTGTCTGCCCCTTGAAGTCATGATCAGCTAGGTAAGTATTCTTAATATCAAGGTAGTTCTCAATCACACCGTTGTGAACCAAGACAAAACGGCCAGTCTGTGAAGTATGAGGATGGGCATTGTTTTCACTTGGTTTTCCATGAGTAGCCCAACGAGTATGTCCGATACCAGTAGTCCCAGCAACATCAATGCCAATTTTAGCATGTAGGTCAGCGATACGACCGACAGACTTGACCAGACTAGAAGTTTTCCCTGTTGTTACAAAAATTCCAGCTGAGTCATAACCTCGGTATTCCAGCTTTTCCAAGCCCTGCATCAAAATATCTGTTGCGTTGCGATTTCCGACAACTCCGACAATTCCACACATAACGTTACTTCTGATTTCTAGCCTTAGAAACCAGCCCTTCTTATTAAAAATTGGTATAGTCTTCTTGGAGTCCAAAAACTCCAACAAAGCTAGTATACACACTGTTTTTTGGTTTGTCAAGTGCAAAATTGGTATAGTTTTCTTTAAGAAAACTATGCTTAGCTTCTCTTACCGCAAAACAGCCCCTTAAAGCATTTAGAAAAATGGACAGATGTATCAGAACTGACTTTCTATATGACTAATAAAGAATAGGAGATAGAGCTGTACATTCCCATAGCCCTGTCTCTGATAATTCTCGCAAAACAGTGCACAGAAAAAGAGACTCAATTGAGCCCCTTTCTTCTACTATTGAATTATTTAGCGATTTTCGCGAAGTATTCAAGAGTACGTACAAGTTGTGCAGTGTATGACATTTCGTTGTCGTACCATGATACAACTTTAACCAATTGTTTGCCGTCAACATCAAGAACTTTAGTTTGAGTTGCGTCGAACAATGAACCGTAAGCCATACCTACGATATCTGAAGATACGATTGGATCTTCTGTGTAACCGTATGATTCGTTAGCTGCTGCTTTCATAGCTGCGTTTACTTCATCAACTGTTACGTTCTTTTCAAGAACAGCAACCAATTCAGTAACTGATCCAGTTGGAGTTGGAACACGTTGTGCAGAACCATCCAATTTACCGTTCAATTCTGGGATAACCAAACCGATAGCTTTAGCAGCACCAGTTGAGTTAGGAACGATGTTTGCAGCACCAGCGCGAGCACGACGAAGGTCACCACCACGGTGTGGTCCGTCAAGGATCATTTGGTCACCAGTGTAAGCGTGGATAGTAGTCATCAATCCTTCAACAACACCGAAGTTGTCTTGAAGCGCTTTAGCCATTGGAGCCAAGCAGTTTGTAGTACATGAAGCACCTGAGATAACTGTTTCAGTACCATCAAGAATGTCGTGGTTAGTGTTAAATACAATTGTTTTAACATCATTTCCACCAGGAGCAGTGATAACAACCTTCTTAGCACCACCTTTAAGGTGTTTTTCAGCAGCATCTTTCTTAGCAAAGAAACCAGTCGCTTCAAGAACGATTTCTACACCGTCAGTAGCCCAGTCAATTTGTTCTGGGTCACGTTCAGCAGAAACTTTAACGAATTTACCGTTAACTTCGAATCCACCTTCTTTAACTTCAACAGTACCATCGAAACGACCTTGAGTTGTGTCATATTTCAACAGGTGTGCAAGCATTACTGGATCTGTAAGGTCGTTGATGCGAGTAACTTCAACACCTTCTACGTTTTGGATACGACGGAAAGCAAGACGACCGATACGACCGAAACCGTTAATACCAACTTTAACTACCATTCGTGATTTCCTCCTTATGAAAATCAAAAAATTTTTATGTGAAAAGAGTAACTTGAGTTGCTACAAATCACCTTTCAACATTTCTATTATATACTTAATTGAGGTAAAATGCAACTGATTTCATTGTTATTAACAAGTATTATGAATTCTTTCACTAACTTTCATTTCGACTTTCATTGATTTGAAAAAGCAAAGCAGTAACTTTCGAAAATGCGGGGATACAACTTACAAAATCAATCATTTCCCCTTTTTATTGAGGGGGCAGTTCTCCAAAAATAGAAAAAGCACCCGCAAATGCGAGTGCCAAGGTTTGCTCAAAGCTTAAGCTTCACCCTTGTTTTTCTTAATGATTTCTTCTTGTACTGACTTAGGTACATCTTCGTAGTGGTCAAATACCATCATGAAGGTACCGCGTCCTTGTGATGCTGAACGAAGAACTGTCGCATAACCGAACATTTCAGCAAGTGGAACATAGGCACGAACGATTTGGCTGTTACCATGAGCTTCCATACCATCAACACGTCCACGACGAGCTGTTACGTGACCCATAACGTCACCAAGGTTTTCTTCAGGAACAGTGATGGTTACCAACATCATTGGCTCAAGGATAGCTGGTTGGGCAGTCTTAGCAGCTTCTTTCAATGCAAGTGATGCCGCAACCTTGAAGGCTGTTTCAGATGAGTCGACATCGTGGTATGAACCATCGTAAAGTTTAGCTTTCACGTCAACGATTGGGTAACCAGCAAGGACACCATTCGCCATTGACTCAACCAAACCTTTTTCTACCGCTGGGATGAATTCACGTGGAACCACACCACCGACGATAGCATTTTCAAACTCGAAGCCTTTTCCTTCTTCGTTTGGTGTAAATTCGATCCAAACGTCACCGAATTGACCTTTACCACCAGATTGGCGTTTGAAGAATCCACGAGCTTGAGTAGAAGCGCGGAAAGTTTCACGGTAAGATACTTGAGGTGCACCTACGTTTGCTTCAACCTTGAACTCACGACGCATACGGTCAACAAGGACATCCAAGTGAAGCTCACCCATACCAGAGATAACTGTTTCACCAGTTTCAACATTTGTTTCAACACGGAATGTTGGGTCTTCTTCAGCCAGTTTTTGCAGAGCAACACCCATCTTGTCTTGGTCAGCCTTAGACTTAGGCTCAACCATCAATTGAATAACTGGTTCTGGAACATTGATAGACTCAAGGATGATTTTAGCTTTTTCATCTGTCAATGAGTCACCAGTAGTTGTATCTTTCAAACCTACGGCAGCAGCGATATCACCCGCATAAACAGTTTCAATTTCGTTACGGCTGTTAGCGTGCATTTGCAGGATACGTCCGATACGCTCACGTTTACCTTTAGAAGTGTTCAATACGTATGAACCGCTGTTCAGGACACCTGAGTAAACACGGAAGAAAGTCAAACGACCTACGAATGGGTCAGTCATGATCTTGAAGGCAAGAGCAGCAAATGGCTCTTCATCAGATGCAGGACGAGTTTCTTCTTCTTCTGTATCTGGGTTGATACCTTTGATTGCTGGGATGTCAAGTGGGCTTGGCAAGTAGTCAATAACTGCATCAAGCATCAACTGAACACCCTTATTCTTGAAGGCAGAACCACACAATACTGGGAAGAACTCAACGTTGATAGTCGCTTTACGGATAGCAGCTTTCAACTCTTCGTTAGTGATTTCTTCACCTTCAAGGTATTTCATCATCAATTCTTCGTCAGTTTCAGCAACTGCTTCCACTAATTTTTCACGGTATTCTTGAGCTTGCTCAAGGTATTCAGCTGGGATATCTTCTTCCAAAATATCTGTACCAAGGTCGTTAGTATAGATTTCAGCCTTCATCTTGATCAAGTCGATAATTCCGCGGAAGTCATCTTCTGAACCAATTGGCAATTGGATTGGATGAGCGTTTGCTTGAAGACGATCATGCAAAGTGCTTACTGAGTAAAGGAAGTCAGCACCAATCTTGTCCATCTTGTTGGCAAATACGATACGAGGAACTCCGTACTCAGTTGCTTGGCGCCAAACTGTTTCAGTTTGCGGCTCAACACCTGATTGTGAGTCAAGAACGGTTACCGCACCGTCCAAGACACGAAGAGAACGTTGTACTTCGATTGTGAAGTCCACGTGTCCTGGTGTGTCGATGATGTTTACGCGGTGGTTGTTCCATTGAGCTGTTGTCGCAGCAGATGTGATAGTGATACCACGCTCTTGCTCTTGCTCCATCCAGTCCATTTGTGACGCACCTTCGTGAGTTTCACCGATTTTGTGGATTTTACCAGTGTAGTAAAGAATACGCTCAGTTGTTGTTGTTTTACCAGCATCGACGTGGGCCATGATACCGATATTACGAGTTTTTTCAAGTGAAAATTCGCGAGCCATTTGGTTATTTCTCCTATTAATTTATTTTACAATTTATTATAACATGATTTAGCAAAAACGGATAGGCAGGACCTACCCGTTCTCAATGTTTATCTTGTTTTGTTGGTTTCAACTTGTAGATAAGTTGAATTGAACTCGGGCAAAAAGCTCAGAAAATAGATAAGCTTTTCTAGAATCTTTGATTCTGCGTCAAGCCTCCTAATTTTCAGTCGCTTTTTTAACGCCCTTAGTATCTTATTCTTACCAACGGAAGTGTGCGAAGGCACGGTTGGCTTCAGCCATACGGTGAGTGTCTTCACGTTTCTTAACAGCTGCACCGGTGTTGTTAGATGCATCCAAGATTTCTTTTGCAAGGCGGTCAACCATTGTGTGCTCACCACGTTGACGAGCAATAGTTACCAACCAGCGAAGTCCAAGTGTTGTACGGCGTTCTGGACGAACTTCAACCGGAACTTGGTAGTTTGAACCACCGACACGGCGAGCACGAACTTCAAGTACAGGCATGATATTTTCCATAGCTGTTTCAAATACTTCCAGCGCATCGTTTCCAGTTGCTTCTTTGATTTGGTCAAAAGCTCCGTAAACGATAGAAGCCGCTGTACCACGCTTACCATCAAGCATAACGCGGTTGATAAGACGAGTAACTAATTTTGAATTGTAAAGCGGATCTGGCAATACTTCGCGCTTAGGCGCTTGGTTTTTACGACTCATTTATCTTTCTCCCCATTCCTTATGCTTTTGGTTTTTTAGTACCGTATTTAGAACGGCCTTGTTTACGATCAGTAACACCTGCTGTATCAAGTGCACCGCGGACGATATGGTAACGTACCCCTGGAAGGTCTTTTACACGTCCACCACGAAGAAGCACTACGCTGTGCTCTTGCAGGTTGTGTCCGATCCCTGGGATGTAAGCTGTAACTTCAATCAGGTTGCTCAGACGTACACGGGCAAATTTACGAAGGGCAGAGTTCGGTTTCTTAGGTGTCATAGTTCCGACACGGGTTGCAACTCCACGTTTTTGTGGTGAAGATACGTTTGTTTGAACTTTTTTATGGCTGTTGTAACCAACGTTCAAAGCTGGTGATTTAGATTTTTCTACTTTTGATTTACGCGGTTTGCGAACCAATTGGTTAATTGTAGGCATCTACATTCTCCTGTATTTTTTTAATTTTGGTGATGATACACTTGGTGACAGCTATCATCTGCGTGTACTTTTGCAACATTTGTCAGCACGTCTCTGTACACTTTTGAGAGACCAAAAGTAAAAAGTACCGTCTATCATTATAGCACGACGATACTTTTCTGTCAATACATTTTTTCTATTTTAAGCTTATCTCTGCTTATTAGATTGCTGCTAATTTATTGCTGCGGCTGAGCCACTGCTTCTTCTGATACAGCAGCTGGATTTTCAGAAACAGCGGCCTGAGCTGCTTCCGGATCAATCAAGACTGCTATCGCCTGAATACGACTTTGGAATCTAGCTTTCGTCGCTGCATCCTTGACCTTCTCTACTGCAGTCTTAGCTAGCTGCAAATCTTCCAAAGTTTGCATGGTTTCAAGCTGTTTAACTGCTTCTTCTGCGGCCTGGACTGCTTGCTCCTCTTCCTGAATTTCTTTTTCCTGCGCTTCTTTTTGAGCAGAGGATAGCTGTAGGGAAGAGCTGCTTGATGCGATACTGGCAGCTGAACTAACTGAATTTCTGGTGGAATTAGCCTGTCCTTGCACAAAAACCATGCCAGTAATCAGAATCCCAAATAAAATCGACAATACTCCTAAACGAATCCACAGCGGACTGTGGTCAAACTTTTCTAAAACTGTTTTCATCTATAATCTCCGCCCTTTTCCCTAATCAAAAATATTTCCAATTTCCACATCAATGGTATTCGCCTTGACATCAATATTGGTTACTTTCAAGAGCGATTTATAGTCCAGATAATCGCGATTGGCCTGTGCATTGTCTGCAAAGACAGCAACACCTGCCAGCTCAGAGTCGAACTCAGATAAGAGGCTAATCATCCCTGTAATAGTCCCCCCACCTTTGAGGAAGTCATCCACAATCAAGACGCGGCTGCCGGCCTTGAGACTGCGCTTGGACAAGAACATCTTTTCAATACGATCTCCGCTGGAGCCCGATACATAGTTGACACTAACCGTTGACCCTTCTGTAATCTTTAAATCCCGACGAACGATGACAAAAGGTACATTGAGAACATTGGCTACTGCATTGGCCAAAGGAACACCCTTAGTCGCAACCGTCATGACCGCATCAATTTGTTGATCTTTAAAACTTTTGGCAATGATCCGTCCGATATTATTCAAAATGGATGGAGTGCTGAGCAGATCCGATAGGTAAATATAGCCCCCGGGAAGAATCCGATTGCTTTCAGACAGCTGATCACAAAGACCTTGCACAATGGTCTTAGCTTCTGTATCGGAGATGGACGGGCTAAAAATGACTCCTCCACCGGCACCAGTAATCGTTTCAATGGTCCCAATTTCAATCTCTTCAAAGGCTCGCTTAATAATGACAATATCTTCTGAAATAGAAGATTTGGCAGATTCGTATTTTTCTGCAAATGTATTTAAGCTCGTTAATTCATAAGGATGGTTAATCAAATAATTGGAGATAACCACCATACGCTCACTTCTTCTTAATTTCATTTTTTCACCAATTAAAGTTATTTTATTCATTATACCATAACAGAAACAAAAAAACGAACATTCTTTTCCAAGTAATGTCCATTTTTCGTATTTTACTGTTCAAGTTTTGGTTTGTAGAAAGAACGGCCTTCAAGAGCGAATATTTTATTGCTCATTTCACCTGGATCTACAAGTCCTAAGGCAGTAGTCATCATCATCATCTCCGCATCCAGATTATCAATCATATGCAGAATTTCTGCCTCCATAATCTTAGGACGTACAGGACTGCCATATTCCAAGAGACCATGGTGGCTGAGAAGCACATGCCGCAGGACGATTACTTCTTCTTTGCTGTCATCAATTTTCAGCTCCATCAGGGTCTTGGTCAATTCTTCATCAATCAAAGCGATGTGGCCAATCAGATTGCCTCGCACAGTGTACTCTGTATTTTCCGGACCGCTTAGCTCAATAACCTTGGCCAAGTCATGAAGCATGATCCCAGCAAAGAGCAAGCTTTTATTAAGCTGAGGATAAATGTCTCCGATAGCATCTGCCAGCTTGACCATAGTAGCGGTATGAAAGGCTAGGCCAGACTCAAAAGCATGGTGATTGGTCTTGGCAGCTGGATAAGAATAAAACTCCTTGTCGTACTTGCTATAAAGCGAGCGGACCACGCGCTGCCAGACCGAATTCTCAATCTTAAAAATCATCTGAGATAAATAATCTCGGATTTCTTTCTGGTCTACTGGCGGTTTTTCCTTGAAATCCGCTGGATCATTGGGCTCTCCAGCCTTAGGAAGACGCAGGGTCAGTTGATTTACCTGGGGCGTGTTATTGTAGACTTCCCGTCGACCTTGCATGTGCACGACCTTGCCAACAGTGAATTCTTCAACATTATGTGGCTGCGCATCCCAGAGTTTGCCCTCGATTACCCCTGTATCGTCTTGGAACGTAAAAGCCAGATAATTTTTCCCAGCCCTTGTCTGACGGACTTCTGCTGACTTGATCAGATAGAAACCTTCAAACAGTTCATCTTTTTTCATTTGATTAATCTTCATTGTTTTCCCTTTCTTCTGAAAAATCAAGTAAGTTCAAATCGAGGTCTTGGTCAGACAGCTCAATATGGCGTAAGGTTCTTTCGATAGCTCCTGTCCGCCGGGTTAATAGTTCATCAATGTTACCCGAAGCATGCTGCAAGTGTTTTTGTGCCTTGATCAGAATTCCACCGAACTTGTTAAACTCGGATTTGACAGAACCCAGAACCTTGCTTATGTCGTCCGCACTTTTTTGGATATTGAGCGTTTTAAAGCCGACAGACAGTGAATTGAGCAAGGCAGATAAGGTCGACGGTCCCGCCACCACAATCTGCTCCTCCCGCCGCAAACTGTCAAAAAAGGCTGGGTTGCGGACAACTTCCGAATAGAGACCTTCCGTAGGCAGAAACATGATACCAAAGTTGGTCGTGGCCGGCGGTGCCAGATATTTACTTTTAATATCCTTGGCAAAGCGTTTAACGCTTGCTAAGAGAGACTTGCGGTAGAGCTCAATCTCTTCCTTGTTGCCAGACTCATAAGCATCTTCCAAACGGTAGTAATCAGCCAGAGGAAACTTAGAATCAATGGGCAGATAGACATATTCATGCTCTGTCTGTCCCGGCAGTTTAATGGCATATTCGACACGCTCACTGGATCCAGCCACCGTAACAAACTCTCGCTCATATTGACTGGCCGTCATGATGTCCTCAATAATCTGCCCCAGCTGCAGCTCCCCTAGAATCCCTCGTGTCTTGGTGTTGGAAAGAACCTTGTTCAGCGTGCCGACATCTCGGGCAACACTCTGCATTTCTCCCAGACCGCGATTGACAGACTCCAATTGCTTAGAAACGGTCTCAAAAGAAGTCTGAAGACGAGTCTGAAGTGTTTTCTCCAGTTTCTCTTCAACAGTCTGCCGCATCTGCTCTAGACGGGTTTCATTGGACTCTTGGATTTGCCGCATACGCTCGTCAGTTTTATCCCGATTCTTGGTCAGGTTGTCACTGATTTCCAAGCGCAGCTCTGTCAAGTTGCGGTGCAAATCTGTCCTGACCTCGCTCAAACGATCTCCCAGAGCTAATTCCAGCTCTTTCTGAGACGTTTGCTTTTTCTGACTTTCCTGCTCCAAGCGATAGTCCAACTGATCCGATAGATGATCTGCCTGATTTTCCAAGACTTGCTTTAGTGTCTCGGTCTGCTGACTAAGCTTTTGCCATAAAAGAAAGGTCAGCACTAGATTTCCTAAAAGAATGAGGATGATTATAAACTCCATATCAGCTCCTGTCTTTGCTGTAAATGACGACTGTATAGCCGCTATCAAAGTCCAAATAAATGGGCTTATCTATAAATTCGTTAGAAGCATACACTTTTTTGAAAAAAAAGTTATCTTTGTTGAGTGGATATTTGGCTCCCTCAATCGTTAAGGCAGCATCATCCGATGGCAGAAAGGCTAAATAGCGCATGCCGGCTACTGATTTGATTTCATGGCGCCCCTTTGGAACATAGGTCAGCAGATTCTGTTCGTCTTCCAGAAAAATCTTCTCCATATAAGGTGCAATTTTTTCATTACTGGGCAGGAAGACATTGGCCAAGGCATGATCCAGACGGCCCCCAAAGGCTCCAAAAATAGTCAAACAAGCATCTGGATAGCGCTCAAAACAAGCTAGAACAGCTAACTCCAGGTCCGTATCATCCTTTTCAGGATGGGCCTGAACGACTTCCTTGGCACTATCTTTTATGCGCAGCAATTCTTCCTCGGTCACAGAGTCAAAATCCCCGACAGCCAAGTCAGGACAAACTCCCTGCTCAAGCAGAAAGAGGCTTCCACGGTCTACTCCGACTAAAACATCAAAATCTAAGCTAAAATGCTCCAAATTCCCGCCAGCAAACAGTGCAACCTTAGTCATGCAGGGCATCCCGTAAGGTCTGAACTTGATGATTGACATCACCTTTGAAGACATAGCTGCCTGCTACGAAGACATTGGCACCAGCTTCTTTAGCAATCCCAATGGTCTTATCGTCAATACCGCCATCCACTTCAATATCAAAATTCAGCTGATTGACTTCACGCAGAACGACCAGCTCACGGATCTTATCCATGGTTTCTGGCAGAAAGGCCTGACCGCCAAAGCCTGGATTAACTGTCATCACAAGGACTTGATCAACCAAATTCAAAACATTTTTGACTGCTTCGACTGGTGTTCCCGGATTAATCACAACACTAGGCTTGACCCCTGCTGCTCGAATCTTCTGCAGCGCTCCATGGATATGAGGTGTCGCTTCGGCATGGATGCTGATAATATCTGCACCGGCACGAGCGAATTCTTCAATATGATGTTCAGGATTGGAAACCATCAGATGGCAATCAAAGACTAGCTTGCTGTGAGGACGCATACTGGCAACAACCCCAGCCCCAAAGCTGATATTGGGTACAAAATGACCATCCATAATATCAATATGGGCATACTCAGCGCCTGTTGCTTCTAACTTTTTCAGTTCTGATTCAAAATTAGCATAGTCCGCACTTAAGATTGAAGGGGCAATTTTGAATGAAGTCATAGTTCTTCTCCTTATTTAGAATTTTTCTTGGCAACTTTTTTATAGGTCTCCCGACGATTTTCAATCTCGCTAAGAAATTGCAGATAATTATCAAAGCGGAATGAAGCTATCTGGCCGGCCTCAACTGCTGGCTTGACAGCACAAGCTGGCTCGTGGGTATGAGTGCAAGTACGAAACTTACAGGACTGGCTAAACTCAGCAATCTCTGGAAAAGCTTGATTGAGATCTTCAGCTGTGCTCACCTCGTAATCCAAAGACGAAAATCCTGGCGTGTCGGCTATCTTCCCACCGTTTAGATTGTAAAAGCTGACAGCCCGCGTCGTATGGCGGCCACGGCCCAGACTTTCAGAAATCTCTCCTGTTTCAAGCTGCAAGTCTGGGGCAATTTTATTGAGCAGAGTGGACTTTCCAACCCCAGTCTGTCCCATGAAAACAGTGATTTTCCCTGTCAGCAATGGCAGCAACTCCTCAGTCGTCTTAATGACCTCATAGCCGATGGCCTGATAGGCCTGTACATAGACATCCAAGCTCTTCTCATCTTCAAGCAGGTCTAACTTGCTGATGTAGATAATAGGATGAATCCTCTTATGCTCTAAAAGCACCAGAAAACGATCTAACAGATTGGCATTGAAATCTGGCTCTTTCGCGCTCATGATTACAACTGCCTGGTCAATGTTGACAATCGGCGGCCGCACGAGACTGTTCTTTCGCTCTGCTATTTTTAAAATATAGCCTTCCGAGTCTTTTTCAGCTGAAAATTCGACTTCGTCACCGACATAGGGTGTCTGCCCTTTTTTGCGAAAATTACCCCGCGCTCTGGTTTGATAAACCTGTCCGTCCGACTCCACATAATAGAAACCAGCCAGAGCCTTAATGATTTTTCCTTGCAAGATTGCTCCTTAAAAGTTAATACACTCATTATAACAAAAAAAGCGAGATTTAGCTTGCTTGTTTTGCAT
Organism: Streptococcus sp. AS14; assembly: GCF_000286495.1. NCBI lineage: Bacteria > Bacillati > Bacillota > Bacilli > Lactobacillales > Streptococcaceae > Streptococcus > Streptococcus sp. AS14. The sequence continues at coordinate 34,624 of NZ_ALKI01000016.1, read as the reverse complement.
AGAAGACATTTCTTAAGGTTAGGTTCATTTTTCATAGAAAGCAGTTGTTTTAAAATACTTGAGATGAAACTGACATGATAAAAGCGAACAAGCTCAAAAGAACCTGTTCGCTTTTTCATATCGAATGAGATATTTACTGTGCCTTTCAGTAAGTCACAAAACTGATTAGCTGCGTTTCGCCTTAGCCATCAGCATTCCTCCTGCGAGAAGCGCTGCTAGGAAGCCAAGAATAGTAACAAGAAGACTTTCTTCCTGTCCAGTACGAGGAAGAGCTTTTCCTCCGACTTTCGGAGCTTGACCGCCTGGCTTATTAGGTGAAACTACTCCGTCAACAGCCACTTTCTTAGTAGGGATATGACTGAAGGTCAGCTGAGTACCGTTGATCTCAAGCTTATAGCCATCTACTGGATCAGCCGCAACACTATAGACAATTTCCTTGCCATCCTTGTACTTAGGAAGGTCGCTAAAGTCATACTGCCAACCATTTTCTTCTGACACAACCTCTTCTTTGATTGGTTTGCCATCTGCCAAGAGGCGAACAGTAATCTTGGAAGGTCGCACCTTATCTTGATTTTCAGCATCTGACCATACCGCAGTTCCCTTAACAGCAATCTGTGTTGGTTTATAGCTATTAGTCAAAGTAAAGCTGCCATCTGTTGCTTGTTCTTGGCTGCTGCTATAACCCTCAACCGTCACTTCTTCAAGGACTGTATAGTTTATTTTCTTGCCCTTCTTATTCTTAGGTAGATCCTTGGACTCAAACTTCCAGTCAGTAGCAGCTGTCACTTCCAGCTCATCTACCACCTTATCTCCGTCCAAAATCTTGACCTTGATAGATGCTGGGCGCTTGCCGTCTTGATTATTAGCATCATCCCAAACCTTTTGACCAGAGACTTTAACAGTTTCTGGAGTGTAGGAGTTGGTAATGGTGAACTTATCAATCTTAGTTTCATACTGAGCAACAGCATCTTCCTTAAGTGTGTAGGCAATCTCTTGACCATTTCTATATTTAGGCAGGTCTTTAGATTCAAACTTCCATCCATTAGCAGCTGTTACTTCAAGTGTATCAACAACAGTGCTTCCATCCATTACTTTAACTGTAATAGATGTTGGGCGTTTGCCGTCTTGATCGTCTGCATCATCCCAGACTTTCTGACCAGAAATTTTAACCTGTTCTGGAGTATGAGAGTTAGTGATTGTCTGACCTTCTACTTTCGGACTGTAACCTTTTTCTTTCAAAGCGGCTACTGTTGCATCATCCTCTTTGACGGAATAGGTGATCTTCTGTCCCTTGTCAAACTGAGGCAGATTGGTGAAGCTTGCTTTCCAAGTGTTAGCTGCCACCTCATTATCAGCCGTCAAGGTCAATGTCTTACCTGCGACAGCAGCTGGCTCTTGACCATTTACTGAGCTATACAGTTGCACTGTGATAGAAGCTGGACGCTTGCCGTCTTGGTTATCAGCATCATCCCAGACCTTAGTCACAGCATATTCTGTACTTTGAGGAGTGTAAGAATTGGTAATGGTGAACTTATCAATCTTAGTTTGATATTCCGCAACCGCTTCTTCAGTGACAGTATAGGCAATCTCTTGACCTGCTGCATACTTAGGAAGAGCTTTAGACTCAAACTTCCAATCGTTAGCAGCTGTTACTTCCAGCTCATCTACGATAGTATCGCCATTTTTCACTTTAACCTTAACAGAAGCTGGACGCTTGCCGTCTTGGTTATCAGCGTCATCCCAGACTTTTTGACCAGAAATCTTAATCATCTCTGGAGTGTAAGAGTTGGTAACTGTGAAATCTTTGATTTCTTTAGTGTAGCCAGCTACATCATCTTCCTCGATAGAGTAATCAATCTTCTGACCATTTTCATAAACTGGCAGATTTTCAAATTTGGTTTGCCATTGATCAGCAGCCGTCACTTCCTTGCTAGCGACTTCTGTCTTGACACCGCCGACGGTCTTCATCAGCTTAATGCTAATCTTAGTTGGACGTTTGCCGTCTTGATTGTCGCTGTCATTCCAGGTCTTGCTGGCAGTGATTTCTGTCTTCTCTGGTGTATAAGAGTTAGTGATATTGTAGCCGTTGAGATTGGTTGAATAACCCGGTACAGCTTCTTCCGTTACTGTATAGGTAATCCGTTGACCATCCTTGTAAACTGGCAAGCCAGTAAAGTTGTAAGACCAGCCTTCTGCCTCTCCGACTGTTTGGGTATTGACTTTTTGACCGTCAGCTAGCAGATTAACTGTGATAGAAGCTGGACGCTTGCCATCTTGGTTATCGCCATCTTCCCAAGTCTTGCTTCCAGACACAGTCGTTGTCTCTGGAGTGTAAGAATTGGTGATGTTGTAACCCTCTACCTTACTAGTATAACCTGGAACAGCTTCCTCACTTACGGTATAAGTGATTTCTTGGCCTGCCGCATACTTAGGCAAAGCCTTGGACTCATACTTCCATTCGTTAGCGGAAGTCACATTTTGCTCATCCACAACCGTATCACCATTCAGAATTTTAACCTTAACAGAAGCTGGACGCTTACCATCTTGGTTTTCCGCATCATCCCATTTCTTCTGACCGGAAACCTTGACCGTTTCTGGGGTGTAAGAGTTGGTGATGTTGTAGCCGTCCACCTTGCTCGTGTAGCCTGAGACAGCTTCTTCTGCAACAGTATAAGCAATTTCTTGGCCTGCTGCATATTTAGGAAGAGGATTGGATTCATATTTCCAACCGTTAGCAGCCGTCACTTCCTGCACATCAACAATATCCTGGCCTTTCAAGATCTTGACTCTAACAGCATTTGGACGCTTGCCATCTTGGTTTTCCGCATCATCCCACTTCTTCTGACCAGAAATCTTGATGGTTTCTGGCTTGTAAGTGTTGGTCACTACAAAGCCGTCAGCAGCATTGCCAGTTACCTGAGATTGATAGTGAGGGACCGCGTCTTCTTCCAGAGAATAAACAACTTCTTGTCCCTTTTCATATTTGTTCAAGTTAGTGAACTCGGTTGCCCACTGGTCAGCTTCAGTCAGAGTTCGGTTCGCAACTTCTGATTTCTGACCGCCGACTTCTTTATAAAGTTTGACAACAACATTGGCAGGACGTTTGCCGTCTTGATTCTCGGCATCATCCCATTTCTTGCTGGCTTTGATAGCGATTTTCTCTGGCGTACGAGTATTGGTAACAGTGAGATTCCCCTGATCTACTTCTGGAGCATCGTAACCATCAAGCTGATCTTCACCGATTGTATAGGTGATTTTTTGACCGCTTGCATCAAAGATTGGTAAATCAGTTGTCTGAGCTGTCCACTCCGCATCTGTACTACCGCCAGTTACGGTCACTGTCTTATCAGCCAGTTTTTGACCGTTAGCGTAGACATCTACAGCAATAGAAGCTGGACGCTTGCCGTCCTGATTGCTTTCATCTTTCCAAATTTTCTTGACTGTCAGCTTTTTGCTGGCATTTGGATCTACCGTATTCTTGACTGTTTTGACTGCACCATCAGCCTTGATAGTCACTTTCATCGGATTGCTGTCCAGTACATAGCCTTCCGGAGCTGTGACTTCTTCTACTGTGAATTGGCCTTTCTTGATTTCTTCACTTGAGAAAGGCTGTGTAGAAACCCGCCCGTTAGCATCAGTCGGCGGCAGAGTAATCTCTTCACCGCTAGGAGTTGTCACCTTAAAGACAGCACCTTCCAGCATTTTGCCAGTCTTAGAATCCTGCTTATAGAGAACCAGACTGTTGCTGATATCCGCTGTGATAACACCGCCTTCTGTAATCCGGCTGCTGCGCTCTACCGTAGAGCTCGTCTGACCAGGACGATCATCTCTGAATGGCAGTTTTGTATTATCAACTTCCATCTCAGCCGTATTGGATACCAAAGAACCATCAGCTGGTGAAGTTGTCATATAGTTCAACATAAAGGCACGATTACCTGGATTATTGATAGTTAGAGTAAACTCTGTATAAGTGTCATTATAGGCAACCGTATAATCTTGACCTTCTTTCAAGATAACAGAATTCGCAATACTTGATAAACTCTGTGTGTACTCCCCTTGGCGAAGGACAAGTTGCTCCGGAACGAATTGCATTGGTGCACTGCTATCTGGAATGACGTCCTTGATAACAATCGGAGAATTATAGGTCTTTTGCTGAGTATTGATACGAACAGTCCAGTTATGCGAGTAGTCACCGCTCTTGCCTAGAATAGCCGAATTATATGGCTTCTTAGCAATGACCCCTCCAATCTTAGCGTAGTTTTCACCAGCTGTTGAAAAACTGTTTTGTTTGCGCTCGTTAATGGTTACCTTATGGCTCATCGCCCCTTGAGTTTCCTCAGGCTTATAATTCCAGTCTTGATCAGCACCTACTGTCGTCGCCTGAAAATCAAAGAAGAAGCTCCCTCTTACTCCACTAGCAGTTGTCTTAGACTTGTAATCTGCCAAATTCTGAATAGTAACCGTGATCAGACCACCCTTACCCGAACCATTCGACGTCATCTTAGCCGCTCCAAGTTGGACCTGCGTTTCATTATCCGTCAGAGTAAAAGTTGTACCATCAGCAATGGTTGCACCGTTCGGTACTGTAAAGGTAAAGGTATCCCCATCCTTGAGCTTGTTATCGTAAGCAGACAAATCAAAAACTAGCTCATAGCGATAATTCCCCCCTTGGACCAAATTGTAAGCACCGTTAACCTTGGTTGCTTCGCGGCCATTAGAATGATCCCAGATTTTAATGTCTGTGATTGCATTCTTCAAAGCATCAGCTTGAGCAGTTGCTGTAAACAGCTTCAAATCCAGCAAAAACAGAAGGGGCAGCATCAAAAACAGCAGCCATTTTTTCAGTTTCATAACATTCTCCTTTTTTATTTCGTTACCTAAATAAGTAATTAATCTTATTGTAACAAATACTTACTATAATGGCAATATTATAGAACTATTTTAGTAAAGAAAAAAATAGAAATTTTTCCGCTTTTTTTACTGTATGAAAAAAACTGATATTCTCTATTGGCATTTTCACAAAAATAAGTTATAATAGAATCTCAAGCGGAGGTGGTGGAACGGCAGACACGCATGCTTCAGGCGCATGTGCCCATACGGGTGTGAGGGTTCAAATCCCTTCCTCCGCATAAAAAGCAATCCTATCATGATTGATAGGATTTTTTGTTATTATGAAGCAGAATTATACTGCTGAGAAAAGCCAGAAATTTCACTTTCATATTTACCTCATTAGCAAAATAGAAGACCAGCCATATAGAGCAGATCTTCTATTTTTTTATAATCCCTCAGTCTTCAAAGCGTCTGCCAAGCGAGCAAATTCTTCTAAACTAAGAGCTTCTCCTCGAACACTTGGAGATAAGTCAGCTCGTTCTAAGGCTGCTGTTAACTTGTCTTTGGTCTCCTCTGACTTTCCAAAATAACTGGTCAGGTTATTCCAGAGAGTCTTCCGACGGTGGACAAAGCTGGCCTTGGAGACCTTGAAAAAGAATTTCTCGTCCTGTACCGCCACTGCTGGCTGGGTTCTGCGCACCATCTTGAGAATAGCCGAATCCACATTGGGCGCTGGCACAAAGACTGTCCGCGGCACAACAAAGGCAACCTTAGCTGTCATGTAATACTGCACCGCAATCGACAAACTACCATAGGCCTTGGTATTCGGCTGAGCCGAAATCCTATCCGCCACTTCTCTCTGCATCATAACGACAAACTCACTAAAAGGAATTCCGCTCTCAATCAAGTGCATGAGAATCGGCGTCGTGATGTAGTAGGGCAAGTTTGCCACTACCTTGATAGGCAGGTCTGGATTTTTAAACTCTGCTATGTACTGGGTCAAATCAACCTTGAGAATATCCTGATTGACCACTGTCACATTGTCAAAATCGCGCAGAGTATCCGCCAAAATCGGTACCAGCCGATCATCAATCTCAAAGGCCATGACCTCCGCGGCACTTTCGGCCAAAAATTCCGTCAAAGCCCCAATACCGGGCCCAATCTCGATGACATTGACCTTTTTGTCAATCTCAGCTGTGTCCACAATCTTCTGGAGAATGTTGGTATCCGTCAGGAAATTCTGACCGAAAGATTTTTTAAAAGTGAAACCGTGACGCTCCAGAATGGCACGGGTCACACTATGGTCTGCAATTCTCATATATCTTTCTTTCTAAGCTAGTACCTAAATTCTAAGAATACATCTGATACCATTACTTCCTAAACAAATCTATATAATAACATCAATTAAACAGAAGTTATTACATTATTTATATAATTAGAAATTTCTTCAAACCATTCACCATCTCTGTATTCTTTTACTAATCTGTCTAGACACTGTTCTTCTTCAAGATTTAAAATATTTAAAATTTCTAAATATGCATCATGTTTTTCCAAACGCTTAATAGAGTCTTCAATCCTAAAGCTCGTGGCTTTAGGTATTTTGCTATCAATAATCTTTTGATAATTATAAATTACATAAGATTCTACATCATCAAAGGGCAATCTAAACTGGCGATCTTTTTGATCGCCATCATAAATCACTCGAATTTCAGGGAATTTAAATTGTGTATTTAAAGCACTAAACCTATCAACTATTCTCAAATTCCCCTCTCCTTGAACGAAAACAATTTCTTCATTTGGAAACAGCCTATCTAAAAACTTTTTCGCTAAAACATCCTCGACAAAAATAACTCTCTTGATTTCTTCTTTTTTCTGATATCGAGCACAAAATATAGAATAATAATCTTCCTTTGAAATTTCCGATGTACCTTCTGGATAGTTAAATATTATTTTTAAATCAACATCATAACACAGCAAATTGTCTATTAAATCTAAATTATTTGTTGTCAAATAAAACTCATTTTTAGCCACTGCTGAGGATTTAATTAACAATTTAGAAAAGTTTTGAAGAGAAAAATATGACAGATAGTTGCAAGGTTCATCTATATACACCTTACTTTTTTTTATTTCTTCATGGAATAGTATAAAATACACCACCGATAAATATTCACCTCTCCCCATTGAAAGAGAGTCATAACTTTTACCTTCCGAATCTGTCACTTCAACATAGAAAAAACGTATATTCCTACTATACCTATCAAATAGTATATCCACCTCCGGAATTTGATCCCCAAAAATATCAGTGAAACCATCAAAATCTATGGTTTTATATGTCACTTTATGATATTCTTTAAAAATCATTGTATTAAGATGCTTTAAATCACTATTTTTAATCTCTCTTGATTCAAGACTATCAATATCGGTATTAGAAATAAAATAATTAACAATCTGTCCAGAGTTAATAATATAAGAATCCGAAATATATACTTGCTTTATATCTGGATTGACATCAGACATATCATTAAAGATGGATTTTAATTTCGATGTTTTTCCACTGCCATTTGCCCCTAGGATAACAACAAAATCATTTGTTTTTTTTGCGAAATCTAAAACTTTTTGATCTTTTATTTTCATAGAATTCTTACACCAATTTTTTCAATATAATAATCTCTCATTCCCTCAAATAGTTCGTCATCAGTAGTAATCTCAATATTTTCACAAACAAGATATAAAATATACTCTCTGAGATTAATATTAATTGCATCTGTTGTACCAGATATAGAAAGACTTCGATAGGTATTATAAATCTCTGTGTTTTTTTGAATCCCACCACTTGAAAAGTGTATAACTTTTTGGATTTCATGTTTATGAAGCGAGCTAAGATTATTACAAATAAATAACAAAATCGAAAATACAGTAGTTCTAGAAAGTTTAATATGACTATTTTGGAAATACTCTTCTATTGTTTCAAAAAATAGCTTTATTGAAGATTTAATTGTTGAGATAGTTCTATCAGAAAACTTATGATTCTCTCTATACAACTCAACCAACTTATCCGTTGTTAACTTTATAACGCGCCTATCAGGAAATTCAAAAAAATAGCACACTTTGACAAGAATATCTTCATAAAGCCCACGAATATCATTGAAACCTAAAGTCTCTTTTCTAGCTCCACTCTCAATAAAATACTCATTTAATTGTTTTATTTGTGTCCTAGTGTCTCCCATAAATGCATTCCTCTTCTCTACAGGATTCAGTTGCATTGGGGAATTGAACCTATAAAATAGTTCTGCAATTTCTTCAGAAGTTGGATTCTGTATATAATATGCACTAATAGACGTGCTTAAAATAGTATTGAGGATCTTTTTATAAAACGGATCTTTCTCCGAATCAGCCTTTTTTTCTATATCTGAAAAAGTCAGTCCATCTAATATTTCTAAATCTGAATTTTTTGGCTGGATTGTTCCATCAATGGAATATTCTCCCTTTAAAAATTCAATTATGGAGGTAACACGTTGAAGCCCATCTAATATTTCCTCTGTATCTTTTAATTTTACAATTTGTATGGGAGGGATAGGCCATCCACGTAATATCGTATCAATTAATTTTTGTTTTTTAGGCAAAGTCCAAACTTCTCCTCTTTGAAAATCAGAGTCCATTTTTATTTGCCCTCTTCTTATTCTATTATTTATAGTTTCAACATCATGACTTATAGTAGTATATTCCATTATTTTCTTTCCTCTATATTAATCTACTCTTCCATTATAGCATAATTTGCTTACATTTGGGCTCTGCTTAGCTATTCTCATAAGATTTCATAACATCTTCCACTTCCGCCAAAGTCACCCCAAACAATTCCAAGCGTTTAAGCAGCTGCTTACCGTTAGAATAGCCGATACGGAGCTGCTCACCAAGATACTCTCGACGCTGACGGCTGTCACTTCCCATAAGCAGTCCCAGTCGTACGAGGTCACTTTTGCTTATGTCAAAATTATCCTCATCATCAAAATATCCGACTAGACCAGCTAACGCCTGCTGTAAATCCTCAAATGAAGCGTGCTCTACTCCCAGCGATTTACCTTTGTTCTTAGACTTGGGCGTTGCCTCATCTCGACGAAGAAAGGCATGCTGAGCAGTAGGCACAGTCTCCATAATCATTCGACGGATACGCTCACCGTTGTAGTCTGGATCAGTAAAGACAATAACACCACGCAGCTGGTGCAGTTTCGCAATCCGCTCTAAGTCTTCTTCATTGATCGCAGAGCCTCTTGTCTCATAAGTGTCAACTTGGTAAAATCGCTGCAGATTGGCTGTATCATCCTTCCCCTCAACGACAAGCACCTGAGGGATTTTTATCTTCTCAATCAAGCCCAAACACCTTCTTTGCATTGTCATAGGTCGCCTGCGCTGCTTCTTCGACAGTCAGCCCACGCAGCTCAGCAATTTTCTCTACCACATAGCGAGTATAGGCTGTTTTGTTTTCTCGGCCACGCTTGGGAACAGGCGCTAGATAAGGCGCATCAGTCTCGACGAGAATTTTGTCCAAAGGCAGGTTCTGCGCAGCTTCTTGAATATCCGTCGCTTTTTTAAAGGTAACAACTCCAGAAAAGGAAATCATCATCCCTAGCTCGATAAAGCGCTCTGCCATTTCCAAAGAACCGGAATAAGAGTGCATGATACCGCCCCGAGAACCAACTCCCTCACTCTTGATAATCTCATAGGTATCCTCCAATGCGTCACGTGTGTGAACGACAAAGGGGAGGTTCAGTTCTTTGGAGAGCTGGATTTGGCGTCGAAACACCCGCTCCTGAACATCCTTGGGCGCAGTCATCCAGTGATAGTCCAGCCCAATCTCGCCCAGAGCCACCACTTTGGGGTGACGAAGCTTGTCCAGCAGATAGGCTTCCACCGCCTCATCATAAGTCCCAGCCTCAGTCGGATGCCAGCCAATCGTAGCATAAAGCTGATCATAACTGTCTGCTAACTCCAAGGCGCGCTCAATAGTCAGTCGGTCAAAACCGACAATATTTATTTTGCTGACGCCCATTTCTGCAGCCAGCTGCAGTTCCTCTTCCTCTCGACCAGCAAATTCTTCCACATTTAAATGCGTGTGTGTATCAAAAATCTTCATGGTTTACTTCCTTGTATTTCCTGTCCTTTATTATACCAAAAATGACCTGAAAAATCAGAAGTCTCTTCAAAGCAGAAAAATAAGATAGCTGCCATTCAACAGCTATCCGAATCTGCCTTCAAGTTCTCCATTGGAATAATCAAGTAGAAAGACAGTGCCAGCATTAACACAAGCGGGAGGAGAATATAAATAACCCCCAAACTGCTGGCAAGAGCTATCAACAGCATAGATAAAACACTAGGAACAGCCATGCTAAATAAATTAATAGCTGACTGGATAGCTCCCATGGACTCTTCTGGTATTAGGCTGAAAACAGATTTCTGCAATCTTGGACTCAGCAGACCGACTGTAACAGAGCAAGCAAAGCTCGCTATCAGGACAAGTAAAAAATTTTGCCAGAAAAAACCGCAAAGAATAAAACCTTCACATACTTGGCTACTATACATAGCAAGCTTCGTCGAAAGTTTTTTCAGCAAACTGCCACTCAAAATATTCCCTAAGATCAGACCAGCGGAACTTAGAACAATTAACACGGCAATGGACTGACCAATCTGCAGATTCCAAAAAGGCCTTTTCAGCAATAAAAGAGTCGCCACTGGCGTCAGAATATTCAGAGTGACCTGCCCAAAGGTTGAAACTAATAACAACCTCACAACGTTTTTCAATCCCAGCAAGACTTTTAGAGAATCCAATAAATGCTGCCAATAATTCTCTTTATTTAGCTTCTTTGCATTACCTAGCTCTGGTTCTAATTCCTGTAAATTTTTACTAATATGCCCAAAACCAAGGTAAGCTAGCAAGAATGTCAGAGCATTCAGTCCTGCCAAAGCTCCAATACTCATCCAAGCGATGAGAAAACCGCCAGCTAGATTCCCCAAAATATGAACCAGACTCATACTAGCCTGCCGAAAGCCCATAGCAGAGGTCATATCTTGCTCAATCACTTTTACATAAACTGGGGTCAGCATGGCACCTGAAAAATAACTCAGACTATCCGACAGAAAGTTAATCAAGCAAATCAAAAGCAGAATCAAGAAGGAGAAATCTTGTTCAAGCAACAAAAACGTTACCAAGCTATATAAGAGCACCTTACTAAACTGTATAAGTAGGTATTTATGGATACGATTCTTCTGAAAGTCCGCTGCAACTCCAGTAAAAACTTGAATTAACTGGGGCAGCGTTTCAGAAAGAGAAATCAATAAAACCGCAAGTGGAGCAAAGGAATAGGCAGAAACATAGTTCATCAAAGCCAAATAAAAAACAATGTCCCCAAAACCTGAAATCCATTGATTGATGAGCAACTGGCGAAAATTTTTGTTTTTTGCAAAAACAATCATACGACATCTCCTTTACTCTTGTTAGATTTTTGTTTAACAAATCATAACAATAAATTAGGTGTTTGTCAAATTTTTATTAGATTGTTGTTTTACAAAAAGAAAGGCCTAGAATGAATCCAGGTCTTCTGAAACTATGTTAGGTCTTGTTTGAACTTCTCTATAATCTTTCGAATCAGTTCTTTATTGACCGTGTATTTAACCGAATCATCATCCATCACAAGCTCCAGCAAGCCAGAATTTAGCAGCTTCTGCGTATGGAATGAGATAGAGGCTCTTGTAAGCCCCAGTTTTTTAGCTATATCTTTATTCTTGGCATGCGGTTGAATCAATTCAATCAATACTTTATAGCGGGTTTCATCTCCAAGTGTTTTTAAGGCCAGAGCCAATGTTTCATCGTTAAGCTCCGATTCCGCCTTTGATAACTGGGAACTTCTCGTCGAAAGGACTAAGGAATAGGAAGTGAAATCAGGAACCTTTTCGAGAAAAGAGTCAATAAACATAGGTGACAGAACAAAGACTTGTGTGTCCTTTTCAAGAAGCTTGGCATGCTGCTCATCATCATTCATCACATCAGATAGGCTAAATTCTTGTTCAAAAGCTAGAACTTCCTTCTCAAACTGCTCATAAATAGGCTGATAGAGCTCGAACACTCTTTCCAGCAAGGAAACTAATTGGTCCCGAAGCTTCTCTGGATGCTGAATAGCCTGGTAGCAGTACCATTTATTTTCCGGAGACTTGTCACTATTCTCTATAAAAGCCAGCAGATTCTCAGGACATCCCTTGATGACTTCCCCTTTAGAAAGCTTAAGTGATAAGCAATAGATGATTTGCTCTGCATCTAGTTTTTTCAGACATTCTAACAAGTCATGCGGATTGGCCGGATCTTCTCCTTTTTCTAGCAAGTAGAGGTAGAGGAGCGGAGCCAGTCCCACCGTAGCTCCTTCAAACAAACTAACCGCAACAAGCTCCTTTTTCAAAGGAAGTAAATCCTGATAGAGCTTATCATAGTGCGGCTGTACATCAAGAAGCAGCTCCTTTTGATTCTGCCGTAAATCCATCCACATATGTTTATCATCCCTTGAAACGATGGCAGGCACCATGAGAAATTCATATAACTTACTACGATAATGAACAAGCTTTACACCCACAGAATCTTCCCTCCTTACACATACTCCGCTTCTAACCAGAAAGAGTATACAATTCCTGTTTTTCATTATACCAAAAATCAGGCGAAATATTCATCGTCTTCTGCTCTATTCATCTTCTGATAAGAAATCCATATCTATACAATAAGAACTTTTTAGAAAATTTCATCTAGTCCTTAAGACCGATTTTATCTTTTTTCGATAGTTTTTTATTGATTATCGATAAGATGCGTGTTATAGTTACTAAGAAATGAATCGTTAGTCGGAGGAAATTATGACAGACAAAATGAAAAAGACTTCTGAAGATATGAGCATTACTCTTACAAAAATCAGTATCAGCCTTTTATTTATTGCTTCCATTATCCTGATAGCCCTAGGACCTTGGGTCGTCAATCTAGTTATCGAATTTCCCTCTCCTTTCTTTCAAGGGGAGACGCGCTTTTGGTTCCTGCTGCTGCTCGGCTATGTCCTCGGCTGCCTGGCTCTAGCCTGCATTGTCCATCTCTATCGACTCCTTAGCCGCATTGGTAAAAATCAGGTCTTTATCACACAAAATGTTCAGTACATGCGCTATCTTGGCTGGGAAGTCGGCACTGTGGCTCTCATCTCCCTCTTTATGGGACTGACAGCCTATTTGCCCATGCTCTTAGTCACTGTTTCCTGTAGCATCTTGACCCTGATTATCCGTGTCATCCGCAACGCCTTTGGCAAGGCCATTGAGCTGCAGGATCAAGTGGACTACACTATTTAGGAGGTCTTATGATTCAGATAAATTTAGACCTTGTCATGGCGCAAAAACGCATCAGTGCTGGCCGTTTAGCAGAGTTGATTGACCTAACACCAGCCAATCTATCTATTCTAAAAAATAATCGAGCTAAGGCCGTCCGCTTTTCAACACTCAACGCTCTCTGCCGTGAATTAGAATGCCAGCCTGGCGATATTTTGGAGTATATCCCTGACGATGAGGAGGAGAAATAATTATGGAATATCCAGCACAAGATCAGATGAATGTCCAGCCTTGTCTGCCCGCAGAAGCAGAACGACAGACCATCTTCACAGGCCTAGAGGACAAGCAACTGCGATTCTTTAAAATCGGCTATCTAATCCTCTATCTTTTAACCTACTTTTACTCTGCAGTATTTTTTAATTATCAAACTGCATCCTTTTTCCCGTTTGCAATCGGCCTTATATTATTAAGCGAGGCCCTAATCAGGAAATTGGCCTATCCATCACTGCAGATAAAGAATCTTGACAGCAGATTAGAGACTAGAAGCTTTCTGATCATGACGCTAGCTCAAGCTCTGGCTTTAAGTCTCTGGGGGCTTCATCGTCAGCTAGAATTTTTCCAATTTCTAGCCATCCACATCTCATTCGCCTTCTATATTCTGTCTCGCACCGGCTGGTTAAGCCAGGGGCGTTTGGGGATCCTAGTCTGGTTTGACACCATTCAAGCCTTCTGCATCCTGCCCTTTAAAAATTTCATTGCTGCTATTCTAGTCTTTATAGAAGGCAAGCAGAAGGACTATTCCGATAGCTCTGACAGCATGTCTTCAAAGAAAGCCCAACAGCTCGCGATTATCGTCAGCAGCTTCTTTGTCGCAGGAATCTTGGTCTACTTTGTCTGGTCCCAGCTAAGTCAGGTTTCAGACAGCTTTGCCTCCTTCTTCAGCAATACTGCTGATGTTATCGAAAATCTCCTTGACTCCCTCTTTTCAAGTCTTGATAGCGGCATGATTCTCTTCAAGGCCTGCCTGGCTGTTCCTGTCAGTCTGTACTTGTACGGCCTCCTAGCCGGCAGTCTGTTAGGCAAAAAAGATACTAAACTTAGCTACAAAAAATTCCAAGCAAGTATCCACCCTTTGCGAGTAGCACCCGCTTTCGCAGCCTACATTATCATCGGCAGCCTTTGCCTGACCTATGCTCTCTTCTTCCTAACGGGTCTGGGTGAGCTCGGTCAGCTCCTAAGCGCCGGAACAGTAGCTCAGGCTATTTCTCCGCAGAATGCTTCAACTGTTGCCGTAGCTGGCTTCTGGCAGCTGGTTCGGGTGTCTATCCTTAACTTTGCAGTCCTAGGTGTCTTCTATCTGATTGCCAAAAAACCGCTCTGGGATCAGAAAGGGACGCGATTCGCAGCTACTATTCTCTTTATCTTTACTGGTCTGCTGGCCTTGCTAGCCGGCTGGAAATTATTTGGCATCTACATCTACCTTTACGGACCAACACCGCTGCGCTTGATTTCAGCATGGTTTATCCTAGTTCTCTTGGTTTGGTGCCTACTGACCCTGATTCGCTTCTACAAACCTATCCAAGCTATTCGCATCGGTATCTTTTACGCCCTGATAAGCTTTACCTTGCTCTGCTATCTGTATCCAGTTCTTTTACCAGTAGCAAAATAAGCAACTGTGCTCAACTATACACAAAAAACCAGAAAGAAAAACAGTTTCTTTCTGGTTTTATTCTCCTTTTTTACATCATTTACCAGCATTCAATAATAGACCGCTCACCTTTCCAATTCAAAGAAAAATGATTATATCCTAAAATCACAGGTCAGCAAATGATCATTGACCATGCCAATGGACTGCATAAAGGCATATACAGTCGTAGAACCAACAAAAGAAAAACCTTTCTTTTTGAGTTCTTTACTAATTTTATCGGATAGATCCGTTCGAGCAGGCACCTCTTCAATACTAGACCATGAATTAAGAATCGGTTCATTCTTTACAAAAGACCAAATATAAGAATCCAAACTACCATAGTCTTCTTTTAATTTTAAATAGGCTTTAGCATTTTTTATAACTGCCTTTATTTTCAGCCTATTTCGTATCACTCTTTGATCACTAAGCAATTCTTCAATCTTCTGCTCGTCATAGTTGGAGAGTATTTCAGGATTGAAGTTTTCATAAGCCTCTGTCATAGCATCCATTTTTGACAAAATAGTTTGCCAGCTCAAGCCCGCCTGTTGACCTTCTAAAATCAACATTTTAAAGAGTTTATGCTCGTCATGCACAGGTCGCCCCCAGTCATGGTCATGATAATTTCTCTCAAGCTCACTATTTTCAGCCCAATCGCATCTTTTTATCTCAACCATCTATTTTCTCCTTATAGTTTAATTTTCTCAACTTGATTATTATCTAAAACCAAGAAAGCATCAGAAAAAGAGACTTCAAAAAGTTGCAAGGAGTTGCTATGCTGCTCAATAATATCTTGATAATAAGGATACTTCTGGACAAAAACGCTTCTTATATCCTCAATAGAAAGTTGGCTTTCTTTGACTCTTCCTTGAATCCGGACATACCTCCCATCACCTTTCGGGACTGTTGTAAGAGCAATACGATTATTGATTGCCAGCTCTTGGATTTTATGACTATTTTTAAATGAGATAAAGAACAATTTCTTTGTCTCCTCATCATAGTAAAAATTTACAATTCTTACATTTGGGATATCCTTTACAGAAGTTGCTAGGGCCATTTCTGTCTGTTCTGCCAATAAGGCCTTAAAATATTGCTTCATATTTGACTCCTTTATTATTTTCTCTAAAACTAGTATAATATAAAAAGGTATCATTATTTGAAACCATTTTATAAAAATATGGAGCTTAGCATGAATAAATCTCAAAGAATTAACGATATGCTTATTTTTCTCAATAAGAAAAGACAATTCAATCTAAAAGATATTATGAATCGATATCACATTTCAAAAAGCACTGCCCTTCGTGATATTGCCAGCCTTGAAACGTTAGGCATTCCAATTTATTCTGACTTAGGCCGGAATGGCAGTTATAAAATTCTTAGCAACGACTTGTTATCTCCTATTATTTTCTCCATAGATGAAATTTCTGCCTTGTATTTTTCCATGCTGACTCTGGAAAACTACAATATGTGCCCTTTTGATATTGACCTGCAAAAATTAAAAGAAAAATTTGAAAACTCGATTTCAGAACAGCAGTTAAGCAAGATTACAAAAATTGAGAAAATCCTTCAACCAGAAGTCAGAAAAACAATCAACAACTCTCAACTGCGGATGATTCTAGATATTTTATTACATAGGCAGGAAGAATTTTTTCCAATTAAGTATGAACAGCAGTCTCTTCAAGTTCAATTTATCAAACTATTTAGCCACAAAGGAGATTGGTATGTGGAGGTCATAAATAAAGACACCGGACGAAAAGAGGAATTGTACTGCCAGTCTATCGACTTTAGTCAATAAATTTAACACACAAAAAAACCAGCGGTCTCGAGTCTCCGCTGGTTTCTTGATAAATCGTTTGGATTAAGCAGCCAAAACTTTGCGTCCTTTACGACGGCGAGCTGCCAATACACGACGACCGTTTTTAGTTGACATACGGTGGCGGAAACCATGTTTACGCGCACGACGGATTTTACTTGGTTGATAAGTACGTTTCACGATGAATACCTCCTCTTAGATTCTTGTATTCGTTTAGCCGGCTAGTTGTGATCAGTTACTAAACATACTTTACTATTCTATATGATTCTGGGGCTTTTGTCAATACTTACTTAAATAACTTTCTCTTTGTAAACGCAATCATAAGGTCCGAGTCGCCTCATAAAAGGGAATCAAGGCTGTCATGGCCTCCTGCAGCTGGGACAGCACCTGCTCTCTTGAAGCAGCCTGAGAAAGAGGAATATCGTATTTGACCAAGACCTTACGAACCTGACCGGCTGCTAGCTGCTGAGTAAGGAACTTGCGATTTTCCTCAGTACCTTCAAAACGCTGACTCACACCATCTATCTGAGCAAAATAATAAGCTGGCGACTGAATAGGCAGCTCCAAGACCCGATTTTGCTTGCTGAGACTGTGCTCATCTTTCTTACGCTCCATAAAGCTCACCTCTAGTGACACTCCAAAATCTTCTGCAGTCCCATACAAGCGCAGGGCGAACATTGGCTCTGTGATTTCCCCATAGCCTTTAAGATAATTCCAAAAATGCGGTCGCAGTATCTGTGCTTGATTCATCCACTGGCTGGTTCGCTCCAAGGTCAGCTTAGGATAGAGGCTCTGAAAATCCTTGACCAAATCTGCAAACTCCTTGCGTGCCGCCTGGCCTTTAGCTCTCAATTCCAACATAGACTCACTCAGTTGCCCTGCCTTGTCTGGAGACATATACTTAGCCCCTTGATGAGGCAGATAACTTTCAATAGCTGGAAAAAGTGACATAAAAAATCCTTTCTTTTTTACTCTTTATAATAGAATACTTCTGAGTTATTAACATTAACACTTTGCGTAATAAGAATCCTGTCCATCTTACGATTTGAAGCATCCATTATTTTTTGATTATCCAAAGTCATAGACATATCTACACCAGCAGGAATAAATAATATTGCTGCACCCGGACCACCATAGGATATGCCACCCTCTAAATAGGAGTTGACTATTTTAAACTGATTTCCTAATTTTAGCCCATTAGTCACCAAACCATTTTTATCAAAGGTCAGTTCTTCTCCATTTCCATTTTTCCACGTACCTTCAATACTTGAGAAATCACCGTTTTGAATGCTCGATAAATCCATTTGAGTTGAAATTTCTGGATTGTCCTCTGCTCCTACGGAGCTTTTTGATTGATAAGATTCAATATCTTTCCAAGTCAACAAAGATAAATCAAGCTCTTTTTTAGAAGCTAATCCAAAAACTGAAGCTGCGCTTTTTTCAGAATTTGAATCTACACCTGCTATTTGAAAATCTGCTTCTTTTAGCACATCTATACCACTATTATCAGATCTCAGTCGATAAAGATACCCCTTAGCATCAGGACTCAGAGAGTGCCATTGAGCATAAAAGACTGTTCCATCTATATATATTGTGGCGCTTTCTCGACTTCCACCTGCTGAAGCTACTTTTGATTGAGCTAAATAAGTTGATGTTCCTTGATTCAAATAATAAATAGCCGCTAAATAATAAGCCCCGTCAGAATGATGGCCTGTGATTAATTCATTCGTCCCATTTTTATCAATATCATAGAATGTGTATATCTGCGCACGGCCTTCTGAAGTATCTTTTGTTAATTTCTCCAAAGTCGAAGCATATAATTTTTCATCTTGTTCTACTGAAATTGAAGAACTCTTTTGCTCTTTATCCAATGCACTCTTACTCGAATCAGGAGTATTATCCTGATTCTCTATTTTCTTTTGGCTACAGGCAGCAAGTAATGCTAACCCTAAAATAATTAGAAAAACTCTCTTCTTCATAATTCTTTCTCTTAGTTTATTACTGCAAAAACCAGCATCTCTGCTGGCTTTCTTTTTATTCGCTGTCAATATCCACAACGACATAGCGGTTAGGCTCGTCGCCTTCGGAATAGCTAGTCACGCCATCGATGCGAGAGATGATGCGGTGGATAATTTTGCGCTCGCTGTTAGACATAGGGTCTGTGTGCTGACCGCGTCGGTCTTCCAAAGCCCGCTGAGCCAGTTTCTGCGCATAGCTTTGCAGTACTTCTGCCCGATGCTCAACATAGTCATTGACATTAATGGAAATATAGAAGCTCTTAGAATATTGGTTATAAAGATAGTTTTGCGCTAATAGCTGCAGAGCTTTCAAGACTTTTCCGTGGTAGCCAATCACGCGCCCCGGTTCATTGGTATCAATCTGCATGTTAATGGTACGGCGGTTGTGGCTGCTGGAAATACCCGCTTCAACATCCATCTCATCCACGATTTTCTGAACATAGTTCGTTACGTTTTCAACTACCTCTTCAATATCGTAGTCAGCTTCGACTTGGATGCCTAAATCAGCAAAAGAGCTTTCTTCCGTTTCTATCGGCTCAGCCTTGTCTTTAGCTGCTTGTTCAAAAGAGATAACCTTGCTATCGTCCGCTTCTGCTTGAGCAATTGACTCATCAATAGCTTGGTTGGTCTTGAGAAGATCAATGGTGCCAGTCTCTTCTAAAATTGTATTGGCTTGCTTGTCATTTTTGAGAATTTCAGCCTTGACCTCATCTGAGATAACTTCGCCTTCTCCTTCGACCTTCTTGATGGCAGCTACCACACGACCCAAATCAACCGTTGCTTCACTGACAGACTGCACAGGCTCATTCTGAGCATTAATCTCTTCGGGAACACCTTTTACAGCCTTTTGATTGGCCTTGACAACTGTCGTCTCAGCAATCGGCTCGACATCCACCTGAGCTGGCTTCTTGCCAAACAGACCTAAAAAGCCTTTTTTCTCACGTGAAATAACAGTGATATGCGCTCTCATACGTGGAATATCCAACGTTTTCAAACCATTTTGAATGGCTTCTTCAACACTTGCTCCTGTAAAAATAACCATTGCAAGAGTCCTCCTTCTTACTTACTTTTTCTTTTTCTGTGCTTTTTTCAGGGCACGTTTCTTTTTCTGTTCTAATTGACGCTCTGACCGTTCCTTGGCTTCCCGCTCGGCAATGATTTTAAAAGGATTGCTCAGAAGCAAGGTCTGGACCACCTGATAAGCATTTGAGACCGCCCAGTAGAGGGCCACCCCACTCGCTGCATAGAGGGCAAAAAAGAAAATCACAACTGGCATCAGGTACATCATGACTGTCATCCCGCCATTTCTCTCAGGCAAGGCCTTGTTTGAAAGCCAAGTACTGAAGAAAGTGAAGAGAGCTGCCAACAGCGGAAGAATAAAGGTCGGATCTGTTGCTCCTAGATTGAGCCAGAGGAAGTGACCTGTCTTCATAAAATCAACCCGAGTCAG
The DNA here is from genome assembly GCF_000286495.1 of Streptococcus sp. AS14. Taxonomy (NCBI): domain Bacteria; kingdom Bacillati; phylum Bacillota; class Bacilli; order Lactobacillales; family Streptococcaceae; genus Streptococcus; species Streptococcus sp. AS14. The sequence continues at coordinate 14,489 of NZ_ALKI01000016.1, read as the reverse complement.
TGCTTGATACAGAGCCAAGAGCACTGGCATCTGGATAAAGAGCGGAATGAATGAAGCATAGGGATTAACACCCTTTTCTTTGTAGAGCTTTTGAGTTTCCTCAGCCAAGGCTGTTCTGCTCTCCATATCCTTACCAGGATACTTTTCCTGCAGGCGCTTGATATGCGGCTGTACTTCCTGCAGCTTGCGTGAAGAAGTCGTCTGGAATTGGAAGACCGGCAGGAGAACTGTCCGGATAATCAAGGTAAAGAGAATAATCCCAATTCCCTTACTTCCACCAAAGGATAGAAAACGAATGGTGTCCGCAAAGAAATAGACCAACTTTTCCCAAAAGCCATGTGAATCGGCCGTTACTTGACTAGTTCCGCAGGCTGTAAGAAAGAGCAACGACGCAACCAGCAAAATCCCTAATTTACTTTTCTGTTTCACAAATGAATCCTTCCTGATAAAGTTTAGCAATTTTTAACACATGCAATAAATTTTGTTCAACTTGGTGGTAGTCCAACTCTTCCACTCCTTTGCGAGCGATAACTACGAAGTCGGCCTGGACTAACTTTTTCTGATGCTGCATCAAGACATGGCGGATTTTTCTTTTAATACGATTACGAACTACTGCATTCCCCAGCTTTTTACTGACGGAAATTCCAACTCGAAAATGCTTTTGCTCTTTTTCTAACATGTAAACGACAAATTTTCGATTAGCAAAACTCTGTCCTCTTTTAAAAATCGCATTAAAATCTTTTTCGCTCTTGACGCGATAGTTTTTTCTCAAAACTCAACTCCATCCACCAAAATTATATCTATTATACCATATTTTTCGAAAATGCCAATAAGAGCCGCTATGACGCTGTTTTTGCAAATATTTAAAAGGTTGATTCACCAAAAAAACACCGCAATTTCCTTGCGATGTTCCCTATATCTTATTACTTTTCCAGCTGTCTCTTAGCTCTTTCCAACTCCTGACGGATCTGTGCAAATCCTGTCCCGCCAAGGGAATTCCGCTTTTGTACAGCAGTTTGTGATTCGAGCGCTTGATAAATATCTTCCTCAATCAGCGACGACACTTCCTGATAGCGGCTCAGCGGGATATCCTGTAGATAATAGCCTGCCTTGCTGCATTCCAGAACCAACTTTCCGACAATCTCATGGGCTTCCCGGAAAGGCAGTCCTTTTTTGGCCAGATAGTCAGCCAATTCCGTCGCATTGGAGAAGTCTTGCTGAGTTGAAACCAGCATTTTTTCTTTGTTTACTGTCATACTAGACAGCATACCCGCCATAATATCCAGCGATTTTTGGATAGTATCTACTGTATCGAACATGCCTTCCTTGTCTTCCTGCAGGTCCTTATTATAGGCCAAGGGCAGGGATTTCATAACCGTCAGAAGACTGAAGAGGTGACCGTAAACTCGGCCGCTCTTACCCCGAATCAGCTCCGCCATGTCCGGATTTTTCTTTTGCGGCATAATGGAAGAACCAGTACTAAAGGTATCTGACAGGCTGACAAAGCCATATTCATAGCTGCACCAGTTAATCAGCTCCTCACAGAGACGAGACAAATGCATGATGAGAATGCTGCTGTTAGATAGAAATTCCAAGATAAAGTCTCGATCACTTACCGCATCCAAGGAATTGTGGTAAATGCCTTTGAAACCCAATAAATCAGCCGTCAGCTCCCTGTCAATTGAAAACGTCGTCCCCGCCAGAGCCGCTGCTCCTAAAGGAGACAAATTCGTATGCTCCAGATTAAAGGCAAAGCGCTGACTATCCCGGCTGAACATCTGATAATAGGCTAGCAGATGATGGGCAAAGCTAATCGGCTGGGCATGTTGCAGATGGGTATAGCCTGGCATAATAGTCTCTACATGCTCTTCTGCCAAGTTCAGCAGCACCTGACGCAGATTCAAGAGTTTATCCGCAATCTGGCCGATCTGATCCTTGAGATAGAGGTGCATATCTGTCGCCACCTGGTCATTACGGGAGCGAGCCGTATGAAGCTTGCCAGCCACTGGCCCAATCTCCTCGGTCAGAAGAGCCTCCATATTCATATGAATATCTTCATTACGCACATCAAACTCAAGCTCTCCAGCCTGATAACGTACCAGCAGCTTTTCTAGGCCTGCCTGAATAGCAGCTGCTTCCTCTGGAGCAATGATTCCCGTCTGTCCCAGCATTTTGACATGGGCTAGGCTGCCCTGCAGATCATAAGGAGCCAGACGATAGTCAAATCCGATGCTGGCACCAAACTCCTCTACCCAGTCTTCCAGAGAGGCTTCAAAACGTCCGCCCCACAGTTTATGATTCACCATAGGAAAGCCCCTTTCTATTTGTCCTTGTGAGCCTGAACCTCTGCGTGAACCTTAGATGGAAGACCCCATAGCTTGATAAAGCCAATCGCGGCATCCTGGTCAAAGGTATCTGCACTGGTATAGGTGGCCAGACTTTCATCGTAGAGAGAATTATCAGACTTACGTGCCACGACTGTCGCAGCCCCCTTATAAAGCTTCACTTTAGCTGTTCCATTAACCACCTGCTGAGTGGACTTGAGATAGGCAATCAGAGCTTCTGTCGCTGGATTAAACCAAAGGCCATTGTAGATGAGATTGGACAGTTCATTTTCGATAATCGGCTTAAAATGAGCCAATTCTCTAACTAAAGTCAGATCCTCGATTTCCTTGTGGGCAGCCAAGAGAGTCACCGCCCCAGGGCATTCATAAATTTCCCGAGACTTAATCCCTACCAGACGATTTTCCACATGATCAATCCGCCCAACACCGTGTTGTCCTGCCAAGTCATTTAGCTCAAGGATCAAGTCCGCAAGCTTCATCTTTTTACCGTCTAAAGCAACTGGTACACCTGCCTCAAAGTCAATATTTACATAGACTGGGCTGTCTGGCGCTGCTTCTGGCGCAACCGTCAAATCATAGGCGTCTTCCGGTGCTTCATTCCAAGGATTTTCTAAAACTCCGCACTCGTTGGCCCGTCCCCAAAGGTTTTGATCGACTGAGTAAGGACTATCCAGATCTGCAGGAATTGGAACACCATTAGCTTTGGCGTAATTGATTTCTTCTTCCCGAGACCATTTCCACTCCCGAACCGGAGCAATCACCTTGAGACTGGGATCCAAGGAGGCGATAGCCACTTCAAAACGAACCTGATCGTTTCCTTTTCCGGTACAGCCATGGGCAATGGTTGTCGCCCCCGTCTTGTGAGCAATTTCAACCAATTTCTTAGAAATCAAAGGTCGGCTCAGAGCGGACACTAGAGGATATTTTCGTTCGTAGAAGGTGTGTCCTTGCAGAGCAACCAAGACGTAGTCTTCCGCAAACTCGTCTTTAACATCAATAACATGTGATTCGATAGCGCCAACTTTCAGCGCCTTGTCATGAATGAAATCTAAATCATTTCCTTCACCTACGTCCATGCAGACTGCGATCACATCATAATCCTTGTCCAGCCAAGTAATGGCCACCGAAGTGTCCAAGCCGCCGGAATACGCTAAAATGACTTTCTCTTTAACCATGCGATTACCTCTATCCTTCTACATTTTATTTTTAAACATTCTACTGTATGAAAATGCGAATGTCAAGAGGGAATTTAATATTTATTAAAATAAAAGCGTTTTATCGATTTTTATTCAAAATCAATATATTATATACTGGACTCAAAATAAGAAAAAAGAGTTTGTCAAGACTCCTTATTTTACACGGTAAAAAACATCGGGATGTTCGGAAACGCTCTGGGTGATGATGAAACGATCTTGACTGGTATCAGTCGGATCCGTCCCATTGACAGTCTCCCCAGCTGGCAGACTCTTCCCTGCTGGAATTATAAGAAAAGCAGCACCGGTTTGGTTTTTCCAACGAATCCCTGCTCGGTAAATCCCATTTTCATCTGGCCCAGAGTAATCTCCTGCCTCAAGCTTGGCAACATCTGACTCAATACCTGACGCATCGAATGTATAACTGTTCCCTTTGGCATCCTGCCAAGTACCAATCATGCTGGAAAAATCCCCAGAAGCAATAGCCTTCATATCCAAACTAGAAGTTGATGCCGTCTCTTTCTCTCCTTTGCTAGTTTCCTTGGCAGACTTTTCAGCTTCAGTTTCCGAATTCTTCTGAGAGTCTGTATCAGAAGTTTCCTGATTATCCGCTTGACCATCAAGTTCGCTCGAATTGGCCCCTCTTTCAGACTTTTTAGAAGATGCAGAACTAGTCGAACTTGCTTTAGAATTGTTGGAAGCAGGGGTCGTCTGCTCTTTCTTTTGGTTACAGGTTACTAGCACGAGTAAGGCTACTAGCCCTCCAATCAAGATGATGATCCATTTTTTCATTTTTCTCTCCTTAAGGTATTTTCTTATTACAATTGTGACATAAAAACAAAAATTTGCAAAGTAAAAACCAGCTCGAAAGCTGGTTTATCTTATTGAATTTGATTCAGCATGTTTTCGATATGCTGGATAGATTTTTCACGACCCAGCAGGTAAATCGTATCTGGCAGCTCTGGTCCATGCATTTCACCCGAAACGGCAATCCGAATCGGCATGAAGAGGTTTTTGCCCTTGATCCCTGTCTCTTTTTGGACAGACTTGATTTGTGGGAAGATATTCTCCGTCACAAAATCTGCATCAGACATAGCTTCTAACTTTTCTTTGAAAGCTGTCAACACGGTCGGTACCGTTTCACCAGAAATGACCTCACGCTCTGCATCTGTCAACTCTGGAAAGTCCGCAAAGAAGAGGTCTGTCAGCGGCACGATTTCGTCTACAGACTTCATTTGTGGTTTGTAGAGTTCCACAAGCTTTTCTGCCTTATCTGTCAAACGGCCCGCTTCTTCCAAGTACGGCTTAGCCAGAGCGAAGATTGTGTCAAAATCTGCATTCTTGATGTATTCGTTGTTCATCCAGTCCAGCTTCTTCTGGTCAAAAGCAGCTGGGGACTTACTGAGACGTTTTTCATCAAAGAGCTCAATCAATTCTTGACGAGAGAAAATCTCATGCTCGCCACCAGGATTCCAGCCCAGCAGTGCAATAAAGTTAAAGACTGCTTCTGGTAGGTAGCCCTTCTTGCGATAATCCTCGATAAACTGCAAAGTGTTGGTATCGCGCTTGGACAGTTTCTTGCCTGTTTCAGAGTTGATAATCAGGGTCATATGGCCAAATTCTGGAGCTTCCCAGCCCAGAGCTTCATAAACCATGAGTTGCTTAGGCGTGTTGGCAATGTGGTCATCCCCCCGAATAACGTGAGAGATTTCCATCAGATGGTCATCAATAACCACAGCAAAGTTGTAGGTTGGGTAGCCGTCTTTCTTCTGGATAACCCAATCGCCACCAATATTGCCGCCTTCAAACTCAATTTCGCCCTTAACCATGTCAGTCCACTTGTAGACACCAGCTTCATTAACAGCCAGACGTACCGTCGGAATGACACCAGCTGCTTCGCGCTCAGCGATATAGGCTGCCTTTTCTTCCTCTGACATGCCTAGAAACTCATTAATATAACGCGGTGTTTCACCAGCTGCTTCCTGACGTTCGCGTTCAGCCGCTAATTCTTCCTCAGTCACATAGGACTTGTAAGCCAAGCCCTTGCCCAAGAGTTCATTGACGTATTTTTGGTAAATATCCAAGCGCTCAGACTGACGGTAGTTTTCGTGAGTCTCAGGACTTTCATCCCAGTCAATACCCAGCCAGCGCAGGTTTTCTAGCTGAGAGCGTTCCCCGTCTTCTACATGGCGCTTGCGGTCAGTATCCTCGATACGGATAATGAAGGTTCCACCATGATGACGAGCATAGAGGTAGTTAAAGAGCGCAGTCCGCGCATTTCCGATGTGTAAAAGTCCAGTCGGACTTGGTGCATAACGCACTCGAATCGCTTTTGTCAAAGTTCCATTCTCCTATTTGTGTTTCGGGGAATCATTCCCACTCCGATTTTCAAACGTAATCATTATATCATACTCTGAGGGCAGAATACGACTTTACAATCTATTTTTACAACAGGCGCTCTTCCAGCTGGAAGTCAATAGGAAGCCAGGCCAGTACATTCTCCATCTGCTTTTCCCAGTAATACCACTCATGCTTACCTGGACTGTGGATGTAAGTAATCTCCAAGCCCAAGTCTTGCAGGTTTTTCACTGCCTCCTGATTGGCCTTGTAGAGAAAATCTTCTTCGCCACACCAAGCCCAAAGCTTAGTCTTTTTATCAGATTGCTTGGCTATACTTTCCAGCGAGTGAGGGCTGCTGGTCCAGTCTTTATAGTCTCCAAAAACTCCTCGCAAATAGGCTGGCGATGCCATTTCAGCATTATCCGGACGAGCATCAAGAAAACTCAAAGCCCCAGAAAGACTAGCCGCGTATGAAAAGCGGTTAGACTTGAGAGCTAGCTTAAAGGCTCCGTATCCGCCCATGGAAAGGCCTGCGATAAAATTCTTCTCCCGCTTATCTGACATATTTGGGAAAAAGCGCTTGAGCACCCGAGGCAGCTCATCAGCGATGGCTTCGTAATAGTTAAAACCGTACTGAGTATCGGTGTACCAGCCGTTGCTGGTATTAGGCATAACAACAATCAAGTTGGTCGAGCGAACCAGACGCTCAATATTCGAGCGCTTGAGCCAGCTATTGTGATTCCCGTTCATACCATGAAGCAGATACAAAACAGGAATGTCCTTATCGTCCGGCTTGTCCACACGAGCTGCGTCCGGATAGAGGACATTGACACCCCATTCCATCTCCAAAACTTCAGAATAATACTCTATTTTCATCACTGCCATTCGCATTTCTCCTTCGTATCTTCCTGACAAGAAAAAGCCGAAGCCCGACTTTTCTTGTATTTGTGTTCAGATTTTTACCGCACTTCCATAACAACCGGCAAAATAGCTGGGCGACGCTTGGTTTGGTCAAAGAGATATTTGGCCAGACTGTCACGGACAGCACCCTTCAGCTCACCCCAGTCAAAGCTATCCTGCGCCAGATAGTCTTCCACAGTTTTATTGATAATGTCAGAGCTTTCGCGCAAAATATCTCTGCTCTTCTTGACATAGACAAATCCACGGGTGTGTACTTTAGCCTTGGAAATGATTTTCTTTTCCTTACGGTTAACCGTGAGTGCCACGATGAAAATACCATCTTCAGACAAGACCTTGCGGTCGCGCAGAACGATATTACCCACGTCACCAATTGCATTCCCATCAATCATGACATCTCCAGCTGACACAGCACCAGCCGGCACAAAATCACCATGGTCGTATTCCATAATGCTGCCCCGCTTAGGAATAAAGATATTTTCCGGCAGTATGCCAACTTCCATGGCAGCTTTAGCATGAGCATCCAAGCCACGGTACTCACCCTGAATAGGGAATAGGTACTTAGGCTGTAGCAGGTTAATCATGAGCTGCAAATCACGCGCATTTGCGTGACCCGAAACCCGCAGGTTTTGGGTAATCAGCTTGACAATGCCACCCGCCTGATAAATCATATTTTCCACGCGAGCCACGACAGCTTCCTTGGCAATTGACGGCGTCGTTACGATGTAAATCAAATCGCCTTCCTTGATTTCCACATAGCGGTGACGGCCGATTGACATCTTGCGCAGACCATTGATAGGCTCACCCATCCGGCCAGTCTCCAAGATAATCAACTCATGATCTTCAAACTTAGACATTTCCTTGGGCTTGATCAAGAGGCGTTCGTCCACCAAGGACAGCTTCTTGAGGCGGATAGCCGTACGAACGATGTTTTCAACATCAAAGCCTGTCAAAACCACTCGGCGGCCAGTCTCTGCAGCTGCATCAAAGACCTGCTGGATACGAGACAGGTTGCTGGCAACCGCCGCAACAATCACACGACCATCCCAGTCAGCAATCGTATCTTCGATTTCCTTACCGACCTCGCTCTCACTAGCCACCTGAACACTACTGTCCGCATTGGCTGAATCACTGAGCAAGGCCAGAACACCCTCGCGGCCAATCTCAGCCAGACGGCCAAAGTCTGTCGCATAGGACGGACTGGCTGACTGGTCAAACTTGAAATCACCTGTATAAACGATACTACCCTTTCTGGTCTTGATGACAACTCCCAAACTCTCAGGAATCGAGTGAGTCGTCCGGAAGAAGGAAACCACGGTTTTGCCAAATTCAATCTCAGTATTTTCATCAATCACATGGAAATCATTGAACTTCTTAACCGCATCATTGTTTTTGACAAAAAGCTTGGCCAGTTCAATCGTCAACTCAGAACCGAAAACTGGCACCTTAGCATCTGCCAAAAGATTAGGTAGAGCACCAATCGCATCCGCGTGCCCGTGCGTCAGAAAGACACCCGCAATCCGCTCCTTGTTTTCAAACAAATAATCCATGTTGGGAACGACATAATCCACACCCAACTGCTCATTTTCTGGGTACTTCAGCCCAACATCCAATACAAAAATGGAATCATCCACTTCGGCAACGTAGAGGTTTTTACCATTTTCACGTACGCCGCCCAAAGCAATCAGTTTAATATTGCTCTTGCTCATTTTTTCTCCTATTCAATTTTCAGAATCTCACTTTTATCAAAGATTCTTTATTTTATTACTAACGGTCCTTGGCTAGCCAAGTCGAATTACAGTCTTGCAAACCAAAGGTTCGCATATCCAACCTATTATAGCATTTTTTCATGTTTTTTCAAAGTCAAGTGTGTCTTCTTAGCGCTCTTGACTACAAAAAACGACCTCTAGCTTTACTCGGCTAGAGGTCTGGTTTACTTCGCTGGTATGAGAGCAATCAGTTCATCCAAGATGTAACTGAATAACAATTTTTTGATTTATTGTTTTTATTATTTTTTATAAACTTTTAATTCCTTCAACCGCTAATGATTTTCTTTTTATCTTAGCATTGGAAATCTCTATAACATAATAAAGCACTATTGATTGAATTCTCGAAGTTTGAAAACCATCTAAAAGCTTCTACTTTCTATACTATCGTTACAATCAGGCAAGCTAAGCAGGCCTGTCTGACAATTCAACCAATATGTCAAGTAAAGCAACTACTTATGTATTACAAACAACTATACCAACAAAGTAAACTTTAAAGCGAATGAATTTGGTTTCCTTTCTTTCTATTTCCTTAACTCTATTATAGTACTCTACTCAGATATTTGCAAGCGTTTACAACCAAGAAATTAAAAAACTTTTTAGCTAAAAAGAAGTCAAGCAAAAAAAGAAAGGAGACCTTAAAATGATCTCCTTTAAACTCTAGATAATTTTTATCAGTAACTATAGCTAACAAAGACTTTTTATAAGGAAAATCAACTATTGGTTTTATTTATCGTCTTTTTTAACCATATTTTTAACGCCTTCGATTGCACCTTCAACAGCATCTTTGGCATCTACTGCAACTTCTTTAACTTTAGAAACTACTTTTTCAGCAGCTCCTTCTTTTTCTGTTTTTTTATCACCAGTTAATTTGCCAAGGCCTTCTTTAATAGAACCTTTAGCTTGGTTGAATTTTTCTTCTGTAGACATAATTGATACCTCCGTTATTAGTTTCAATTTTTAAAGCAATGAAAGAATATAAGAATTCCTAATCTTATTTAGAGAATTAACGAACGCGAGCTTTTTCATTTGATGCAGCGTCTTTAACAGCCTCTACACCATCGCCAACTTTTTCTTGAACAGCTGAGAAACCACCGCTAATGCCAGATTTTGCTTTTTCGAACTGCTCTGAAGCAAATTCGCCTGTTGATTCAGCAACATCTGTCACTCGGTCTTGAAGGCTTACTGAATCCGCTTCGTGTTGTTCTTTTGTTTTAATATCAACAACATTGACATTTACTTCAACAACTTCCAAATCAGTCATCTTAGAAACTTCTTCTGCAACGACTTTCTTGATTTCTTTGTATAAAGCAGGAACATTCTTTTGATATTCTGCAACCACATTCAAGTCAACAGCGACTTGTTCTTTACCAACTTCAACATTGACACCATGAGTGACATTGTCAGAGTTGACCAATTTATCTTTTATGTTAGAGAAGAAACCACCATCAACAGCCAGCAAGCCTGAAACTTTCTCTAAAGAGAGACCGATAATTTTTTGAATGACCTTATCATCGTAAGTCAATTCACCTTTTACTTCGTGAGCTGCTTGAGCAACTTCTTTTTTAGCAACATCTTTAACATCTTTATTTGACATATTAAACTCCTTGATTAGTTATTTAAATATATTATTTTTTTGAATATAATATCCAATTCCTGCCCCTAGAGTAGCGCAAATCAAGACAAATAGAGTCTTAAAGAAGCCAAAGGATAGGATAAAACATGCTAGAATAATGCCTGCTAATCCAGACAAGATTGGATATTGATATTTTTTAAACCATTCCATTTTTTACTTCCTTACTTTACACGACTAGTAGTTTTTTTAGCCGCTTCTTTTGGCTTGAAGTCTGAGACAGAGATTTTAAGCTTGACATTATGATTGATTCCGAAGAATTCTGTCAATCCAGACGCAATTTCTTCTTGAATCAACTGACTTCTCTTGATGATGTTTTCCGAAGGAACGATTGCCCCTTTAACAGAAACCATGCATTTGTTTTTACGGCTATTTACTGAAACTGTAGGATCTTTAATTAAACCGTGTTCTGTTAACAGACTACGAACAAACCCTTCAATGGCTGAATTTTTCAGCATCAGTTTCCCATCCGCATCAGCTAGCTGAATTTCCAAACGTCTCTTAGGATAAAAAACTATCACTAACATTAGTAGTAAGATTAAGCTTGCTAAAACCACAGTGCCCCAGAAAACATACCTAGAAAGATAGTAGCCCACAAAAGGAATCTGCTTCCACGTGAATAACTTCCAGCTAAATAACTGGAGCCCCAGACCGCTGACTTTATGAAAGTCTAGCAAAACAGGAATCAAAATTGTCAAGATTAAAATACAGAAAATAAGGGAAAGTATTTTTCTTGATTTTGACATATTGAATCCTCACATCATTAAATTTTAAATTGTATTTTGAAAGTAAAAAGACAATTTATGCATTTTTACCTACAAAAAATGATACAACAGCTACTACAATAACTGCACCAATGATAGAAGGAAGCAAGGCCATACCAGCCAAACTAGGACCCCAAGTTCCCAAAAGTGACTGACCGACAGCAGAACCAACTAAACCTGCAACAACGTTTGCAATAACACCCATTGAGCCGCCTTTTTTAGTGATTGATCCAGCAATAAGACCAATAACACCTCCAACAATAATAGACCAAAGCATATTGATTCTCCTTTCTAATTTTTTCTAAATCAAAATTGTTTAATAATATTTTTTACTATTATTTTTTGATTAACATAATTATATAATTTTCCAACTTGGAAACATAATAATTCAACTTGGTTTTCTTTCCGTTTATCTGTACTATAGATACGCAAAGATAAGAATTCCTTGTTCTATAGGCTTTTATCAGCATTTTTAGATATATTTTAGAGTTGTTAAACGAGGTTAAATGCATAAAATATGGTATAATTGCCTGATAATAAAAACACTATATAAAGAAAGATAATATTTTAATGCGAGAATTACTGTCTAAAAAGAGCCACAGGCAATTAGAACTATTAGAACTACTATTTAAAAACAAACGCTGGTTTCATATTTCTGAACTGGCTGAACTATTGAATTGTACAGAACGTTCAGTAAAAGATGATTTATCCCATGTCAAGTCTGCGTTTCCTCAATTGATTTTTCACTCGTCCACTAATGGTATACGTATCATTAATACCGATGATAGTGATATTGAGATGGTGTATCACCATTTTTTTAAGCATTCAACCCATTTTTCAATTTTAGAATTCATCTTCTTTAACGAAGGATATGAAACTGAGAGTCTTTGTAAAGAGTTTTATATAAGCTCTTCCTCACTCTATCGTATAATCAGTCATATTAACAAAATCATAAAAAAACAATATAATTTTAAAATTAGTCTCAATCCTGCTCGGATTATTGGAGATGAGATTGATATCCGTTATTTTTTTGCACAATATTTTTCGGAAAAATATTATTTCCTTGAATGGCCATTTACAGATTTTTCAGTAGAGCCTTTGTGTAAGCTATTAGCACTTGTCTATAAAGAAACTGCATTTCCTGTCAATTTCTCAACTCAAAGAATGTTAAAATTGCTCCTCGTTACGAATTTATATCGAATAAAGTTTGGTCATTTCTTGGAAGTTGAGAAAGATTCTTTTAACAATCAATTGTTAGAATCTTTCATGCAGGCAGAAGGAATCGAAGACATTGTAGCAAGCTTTGATTCTGAATACCATATCTCTCTGAATAAAGAAGTGATAGGTCAACTATTTGTCTCCTATTTTCAAAAAATGTTTTTCATTGATGAAAATCTATTTATGAGCTGCGCAAAAACAGACAGCTATGTAAAAAATTCGTATCAATTATTAAGTGATTTAATTGATCAGATAGAAAGCAAATATAATCTTAAAATTGACAATAAGGACAATCTTATTTGGCATTTGCATAACACAGCACATCTGCACCGTCAGGAACTATCTACAGAGTTTATTCTGTTTGATCAAAAAGGGAATACAATCAAGAACTTTCAAAATATTTTCCCTCAATTTGTTTCAGAGGTAAAAGAAGGGATTGAACATTACCTAGAGACTTTGGATATCCATAGCACACCAATGAAAGTCAACCATCTATCCTATACTTTTATCACTCACAGCAAACATTTAGTGCTGAATCTTTTACAAAATCAGCCTAAATTAAAGGTTCTAGTCATGAGTAATTTTGATCAGTATCATGCAAAATCAGTAGCAGAGACCCTTTCTTATTATTGCAGTAATAATTTTGAACTTGAAGTTTGGAATAAATTAGAATTATCAATTGATTCTTTAAAAGAATCACCTTACGATATCATCATTTCTAATTTTATTATTCCACCCATTGAGAACAAGAGACTGATCTATTCCAATAATATTAATACGGTCGCACTCATCTCCTTACTTAACGCAATGATGTTTATTCGCTTAGACGAGTGATTTGGACTATTTTGATAACAAAAAAAACCGCATTCTATGAACCGCACCCCAAAAGTTAGACAGAAAAAATCTAACTTTTGGGGTGTTTTTAAATGAAATTAACTTATGAGGATAAAGTTCGAATCTATGAACTAAGAAAACAAGGAATCAGCTTAAAGCGACTTTCAGAAAAATATGGAATGAACCTTTCAAATCTTAAGTACTTAATCCGATTGATTGATCGTTACGGAATAGAAAATGTCAAAAAAGGGAAAAACCGTTATTACTCTCCTAAATTAAAACAAGAAATCATCAATAAGGTTTTGATTGAAGGTCGTTCGCAACTAAGCGTATCTCTGGATTATGCTCTCCCAAGTAGTGGATTACTTTCAAATTGGCTGGCACAATACAAGAAAAACGGGTATACTATTGTTGAGAAAACAAGAGGAAGGCCAGCTAGGATGGGACGTAAACGGAAGAAAACTTGGGAAGAAATGACAGAATTAGAACGACTTCAAGAGGAGAATGAGCGTCTACGTACCGAGGTGGCCTACCTAAAAAAGTTAAAAGAGCTAGAAGACAGGGACGAAGCCTTAGAGAGAGAAAGGCAGAGACAGTTAGAGAAATGGTTTCAGGAGGATTTCGATTAGATTTACTCCTTGAAACGGCACATTTAGCTCGCTCAACTTACTACTATCACTTAAAACAGCTAGATCAACCAGATAAGAATCAAGAACTTAAAGCTGAAATTCAGGCCATTTATCGTGAGCATAAAGGAAATTATGGCTATCGGAGAGTTACTCTTGAACTAAGGAATCGTGGCTTCGTGGTGAATCATAAGAAGGTCCAACGGCTGATGAAAGTCCTTGGTTTAACGGCTCGAATTCGTCGGAAACGGAAGTATTCTTCCTACCAAGGAGAGATTGGCAAGAAAGCAGAGAATCTCATTCAACGCCAGTTTGAAGCAGCCAAGCCAATGGAAAAGTGCTATACGGATGTGACAGAGTTTGCCATTCCAGCAAGCAGTCAAAAACTCTATCTATCGCCAGTTTTAGATGGTTTTAACAGCGAAATCATTACTTATCATCTTTCTACTTCACCAAACTTAGAACAAGTAAAAACGATGTTGGAACAGGCATTTACAGAGAAACACTACGAGAATACGATTCTCCATAGTGATCAAGGCTGGCAATACCAACATGATTCTTATCATCAGTTTCTAGAGAGTAAGGGAATTCAAGCATCTATGTCGCGCAAGGGCAACAGCCCAGACAACGGTATGATGGAGTCCTTCTTTGGTACTTTGAAATCTGAGATGTTTTACGGTTATGAGAAGCACTTTAGGTCTTTAGAAGACCTTGAACAAGCTATTGTAGACTATATCGATTACTACAACAACAAACGAATTAAGGTCAAACTAAAAGGACTTAGCCCTGTGCAATACAGAACTAAATCCTTCACTTAAATTATTTGTCTAACTTTTTGGGGTCAGTACATCT